>JBBRFY010000178.1:0-9794 GCA_038241205.1 Cytophagales bacterium | reverse complement strand
CGGAGACTACCTTATCCAATCTAAAAGCGTTTGAACAAGGCGAGGCAATAGAAAATCAAGTCAAGCTTTAAATTATAAAGTGGTGGCGTTAGAAATCCAATCGTGAGACTAAAGTGGCTAAATGCATTCTCATTAATGAATTGAGATTTTGTAAAAAGCCCGTATTTCCTTAGCACTTACATTGCTTTTTTATTTCACACTTTCCATTGTTTCTTTGTTCTATGTTACAAAATGAACTTCTACTAAATACTTCGAAAGGTAATTTAACTGACCGTACTCCCATTTGGCTCATGCGGCAGGCAGGGAGAATTCTTCCTGAATATAGAAAGGTGAGAGAAATCGCTAAAGATTTTAAAACGCTGGTTAAAACTCCAGAACTCGCAGCAGAGGTAACGATTCAGCCAGTTGATATTTTAGGCGTAGATGCCGCCATAATATTCTCTGACATTTTGGTTATCCCAGAAGCCATGGGATTGAACTATGAAATGGAAGAAAACAAGGGACCAGTTTTTCCGAAGCGCATTTCCTTATTGTCTGACTTATCTGAAATACATGTTGCTGAAGCGGATGAACTTACCTATGTGTTAGACGCTATTAAAATAGTAAAGAAAGAACTTAATGGACGGGTACCTTTAATTGGTTTTGCAGGAGCACCCTGGACAATCTTTGCCTACATGGTGGAAGGAAGCGGCAGTAAAACATTTAGCAAAGCAAAGCAGATGTTATACGCACAACCCGCTTTATCACATCAGCTGTTAGAAATGATAACAACAAGCACCATTAATTATTTAAAGGCACAGATTCGTGCAGGTGCAGACATCGTCCAGGTTTTTGATTCGTGGGCCGGTATTTTAAGTCCAGAGCAGTATGCTGAATTTTCTTTTAAATACATTTCTAAAATATGCGATGCTATCGATGAAGTACCAAAGATTGTGTTTGCCAAGGGAGCTTTTTTTGCGAGAGCTGAAATGAATAAACTGAAATGTGAAGTAGTGGGCCTTGATTGGAATATGGATATTAAAGAATCTAAAAAACTTATGCCCGATAAAGTGTTGCAAGGTAATCTTGATCCGTGTGCCTTATACGGCTCGCTTGACAGTGTAAAAAAAGAAACCAAAAAAATGCTGAATGATTTTGGTTCCATTAAACACATCGCCAATCTTGGGCATGGTCTCTATCCGGATATTGAAGTTGATAACGTGAAATGTTTTATTGACACAGTGAAAGAATATAGTACCACTATGCGCAAATAATGTTGATCAAATCTCTCTTTATCTGCATGCTTATTTTGCATGGATTTACACACTCCAGCATGGCGCAGAACGTTGCTATGCTTCCAAATAAATTGTTAGCATTAGTTCCTAATCGTATAAAAGGATTTCATAAAACTGCTGATCCGAAGGCACTGCAATTTCACATTGGCACACTTACCTATTCGCTTTGTCAACTCAATTTTGCCAATGGCAAAAGATCTTTAAAGATTCTTCTTTTTGATTTTAAGGAAGCATCCATAATGTATAATCAGGCTACTCGAAATTGGATCAACCAGCCCAATATAGAGTACGATTCATTGATAGAGCGATCGTTTGAATTTAAAAATTGCAAGGGTTGGGAATCCTGTAGCACACAGAATAAAACCTCAAAAATATTTGCAGGAATACACGATCGATTTTTCCTTACTATAACGGGAGAGAATGTTGGGCTTGACGAACTAAGAATAATTCTGGATACCTTTCCATTAAGCGAGTTCCCAAAATAAATCCAGAATCAGCTGGCGAGCATTTTTAGTAACGTGCTAAGTCTTGCTTTCAAAATTCTTCTGTCTATAATGAAATCAAGAAAGCCATGCTCGAGTACAAACTCAGCACTTTGAAATCCTTTTGGTAAGTCTTTACCTATTGTTTCGCGAATAACGCGCGGGCCTGCAAAGCCAATAAGTGCACCGGGTTCAGCAAAATTAAAATCACCGAGCATGGCATACGATGCAGTCACCCCTCCTGTTGTAGGGTCTGTAAGAAGTGAGAGGTACGGAACTTTTGCTTCTTCCAACAACGCAATTTTAGCCGAGGTTTTGGCCATCTGCATCAATGAAAGTCCAGCTTCCATCATACGCGCCCCTCCGGATCTTGAAATCATGAGGAACGGTTTTTTATTTTTTAAACTATGATCCATAGCACGTGCAATCTTTTCGCCCACAACAGATCCCATTGAACCGCCAATGAAACTAAAATCCATACAGGCAATCGTAATGTCAAAGCCATCCATCTTGCCGTAGGCCGTACGAACAGCATCTTTAAGCTGTACTTTTTCCTGACTCTCTTTTATTCTTTTTAGGTAGGGCTTGGTGTCTGTAAATGTCAACGGGTCTGCTGACTCCATATTCTCGTCAAGCTCTGTAAACTGATTGTCGTCAAATAGTATTTCGAAATATTCTTCAGAGCCAATGCGAACATGATGCTCCTCTTCGGGCACTACATAAGCGTTATTTTTCAGTTCGCGTGTATGAACAATTTTACCTGCTGGTGATTTGAACCAAACTCCGTCCGGCACTTCTCTTTTGGATTCAGTAGGGGTAAGTATTCCTTTATCGCTTCTCTTAAACCAAGACATATATGAATCTGTTTTTGAAAATTGCCTTGTGGCATAACTCGTTGTTAAAAAATGCTTGTACTACGTTACAAGCGGACAAAGTTATTAATTATTTAACACCATGCTAAAATGCCAAAGCGAAGGAGCATTGGAGTTAAGCAGATACCTATCCTCATACAGATAACCCTCTGTTTAATAGCTTCTCTATAAAAAAAATGCCATCCTACTTTTAAGTAAGATGGCATTGCCTTATAGTTTATGTCTTATAATTTCTCCTTAATACGGGCAGCTTTTCCGTGTTTACCTTTCAGGTAATTCAGTTTAGCTCTGCGAACAGCACCTTTCTTCAACACTTCAATCTTATCAATTGATGGCGAAACAATAGGGAAAATACGTTCAACACCTACCCCGTTAGAAACCTTTCTTACTGTGAACGTTTCACCGTTTGTGTTAGATCCTCTACGCTGAATAACAGTGCCTTGAAATTGCTGAACGCGTTCTTTCGCGCCTTCCTTTATCTTAACGTGTACATTTATTGTATCTCCAGGGTTGAAGCTTGGATGCTTTTCCCGTGCTGCGGTAAATTCTTGCTCGACTAGTTTAATTAAATCTGCCATGACTCGATGGTGTTTTAAAAATGGATTGCAAAGATAGAAAACGAAATTCAGTTGGCAATAGCGACTTGTAAAATACTCTGGAAAATTGGTCGATACCTTAAATAAACGAGATTTCTAGTGGTGATTTAGAAGATCAGGCCTGCGCTGTTGAGTTCTTTCAATAGATTTCTCCATTCGCCATTGGTCAATTTTAGATTCATGCCCCGATAAAAGCACTTCCGGCACTTTCCAATTTTTGTATTCTGCCGGGCGGGTATATACCGGTGGCGCTAAAAGATTATTTTGAAAAGAATCATTCAGCGCTGAGGTTTCATCAGAAAGAACACCCGGAATTAGCCTGATCGTAGCGTCTGCCACTACTGCCGCAGCCAACTCCCCGCCAGATAATACATAATTACCTATGCTGATTTCACGTGTAATTAAATGCTCTCGAACGCGCTCGTCAACACCTTTATAGTGTCCACACAATAAAATCAAGTTGGTTTTCAGGCTAAGTTCATTGGCGATAGATTGATTGAAAAGCTCTCCGTCCGGACTCATATAAATAATGTCATCGTACGGGCGCTTTAATTTTAAATCAGAGATGCAATTATCAATCGGTTCAATCATCATTACCATACCAGCACCTCCGCCAAAAGCATAATCATCTGTATTGCGGTGTTTGTTCGTAGCGTAAGGCCGCAAGTCTATAACATTTACAGTGACCAAACCCTTTGCTTGCGCGCGTTTCAATATAGAATCAGAAAAGGGACTCTCGACTAATTTGGGGAGACACGTAATAATATCAATGTGCATGGTCAAATATCCAAAAATCCTCCGGGAAGGTTAACAATAAAACACTTTTTGCGCTTATCTACCTTCTGAATAAAAGGACTATTTAGAGGAATTAAAACTTCTTTGTTGTTGTGATCGAGTACTAACATCGGGTTAGGCCCTTCTTCTATTACCTCTTGAATTTTGCCTATCAACTCATTTGATTCATCGTAAACCTCAAAACCAATTACCTCATCAGGATAAAACTCTCCTGTTTTCAATTTTTCTCTCTCTGGTTTTGGTATGTAAATGCCTTGGCGGGATATCTCTTGCGCCATTTCCAGAGTATTAACATCTTCAAATTTTACAAACGCTTTTTTTCCGCTCACCGAAATGGCCTCAATAAAATACGGAGCTAAACGATTATCTTTTTCAAGGAAAACAGATTTTAAAGATTGCATATCGGCTTGCGTTCCAGCGTCTAACGAAACCGTTACCTCACCTTTTAGTCCGTGAGGTTTTAAGATAAACCCAATTTTTAACGAAGCAGTTATTTCCATAGTGTCAAGAAACAAAAATGCCATCCCGCTTTAGCAGAATGGCATTTAAATATTTAGAATTTAAATTAAGCTTGTCCTTCCTCTGGCGCTTGTTCCGCTACAGGTTCAGCTTCGGTTTCGGTTTCCGCAGGAGCGGCAACTGGAGTTTCTACAACAATTGCTTTCTTACGAATTGCTTCTGCACGAGCTTCTTTAATTTTTGTTTCAGCTTCTTTGCGTGCCTTTAAGTCCGCTTGCTTCGATTGAGTAAGGTTATCGCGTTTCGCTTCAACCTTTGCACTCTTACTTGTTAACCAATCTGCTAATTTACCGTCAGCTTGATCTTGCGTAATGGCGCCTTTAATAACACCAATCTGAAGATGTTTTCTCATCATGACACCACGATGTGAAAGCAACGTCTTCACTGTATCAGAAGGTTGTGCTCCATTCATTAACCAAGTAAATGCTTTTTCGTCATTCAACTCAATTGTTGGTGGGTGAGTGATTGGGTTGTATGTCCCAATCTTTTCAATAAAGGCACCATCGCGTGGTGCCCTGGCATCTGCTACGACTACATCGTATAATGCGAGTTTTTTGCGCCCTCTGCGGGCTAATCTAATTTTAACCATGTGTGTTTTACTTTTGTTTGGATCTCGTCCGGTTTTTAGGAGCGCAAAGATAGCGGAATTTTTGAGCAGCACAATTCCAAATTTGAAGATTGCATTTAACAGGTCCAAATTAATAATATTTGCTTAAACGATTATTCAGTTTTTATAAGTAAAACGTGTTATTTACATTTGTTCACTACTTTTTATAATCATGGACAAATATTCTTACATCTCAAATGCTGAAGTGGGTTATGTTGATCAATTGTATCAAACCTATAAAAATGATCCGAACGAAGTTGACATAACCTGGCAAAAATTCTTTGAGGGTTATGACTTCTCTTCTCAGCGATACGGAACAAATGGAAACACGAGCGCAGGTGAAGATTCGCTTTCTATTAAAGAGACGCAGGTAAGAAATTTGATTTTCGCATATCGATCCTTCGGACATTTAAAGTCAGATACCAATCCTGTTCGTGAACGTAGAAACCACCATGTTAATTTTGATCACAAAAGTGTAGGGCTTACAGATGCCGATTTAGATTCGGAATTTGATGTGGGCGCAGAAATTAGCATGGGCAGAACCACCCTTCGTAAAATCATTGAACGATTGAAGTTGGTTTACTTAGGTAGAATTGGTTTTGAATTCAACTTCATTCGCAATGACGAAATCCGTCAATGGTTCTTTCAAAAATGCGAGAAAGAATACTTTAACTACAATCCTGCGTTAGCAGATAAAAACCGACTACTCTACAAACTGAATGAGGCGGTGGTTTTTGAAAACTTTTTGCACACTAAATTTCTTGGTCAGAAACGGTTTTCATTAGAAGGTGGTGAAAACACAATTCCCGCGCTTGATTCTATTATTAATAAAGCAGCCGATCTTGATGTTAAAGAGGTTGTTATCGGTATGGCGCATCGCGGGCGACTAAATGTGCTGTCTAATATTTTACGAAAAACATACGAGCAAATCTTTACCGAGTTTGAAGGCAACGTAAGCCCTGACCACACTATGGGTGATGGTGATGTGAAATATCACTTAGGATACTCCAGCCATGTTAAAACACCTTCCGGAAAAAAAATATACGTTAAGCTTACGCCTAATCCTTCGCATCTTGAAGCGGTAAATCCATTGGTGATTGGATATACCCGCGGGCAAATTGATGATGAATATAAAGGGGATTTATCGAAAGCCATGTCCATTCTTATACATGGAGATGCGGCTCTGGCCGGACAAGGTGTTGTCTATGAAGTAGTGCAGATGTCAGGATTAGCGGGTTATACAACCGGTGGAACCATTCACTTTGTTATTAACAATCAAGTGGGTTTCACTACTGACTATGATGATGCAAGAACCAGTATTTATTGTACAGACATTGCTAAAATAGTTGATGCTCCCGTGCTTCACGTAAATGGCGATGATGCAGAAGCCGTTTCATTTGCTTCTAATCTTGCAGTAGAATACAGACAAAAATTTGGAAAAGATATTTTCATTGACTTGTTATGTTACCGCAGGCACGGACACAATGAAAGCGATGAGCCAAAATTTACACAGCCAAAACTATATAACATTATTGCGAAGCATGAAAATCCGCGTGAGATTTATGTGAAGAAGCTAATTGAGAGAGGAGATGTGGACAAAGCCTTGGCCGATGAAATGGATAAGAGTTTCCGCAATCAACTTCAAGACAGATTAAACGAAGTGAAGCAAAAGCCACTTCCGTATACATCACAGAAAATGGAAGAAGAATGGGATCAATTGCGTTTTGCCAAGGCAGAAGATTTTGATCAATCACCTGCTACCAATATTAGCGAAGCATTAGTTGAGCAAGTAGGAAAAGCATTGATTACTGTCCCGGAAGGTTTCAAGCCATTGAAGCAAATCGAAAAACTTTTGAAAGATCGATCAACCGCTTTCTTCGAAACTAAGGTATTGGGATGGGCCGAAGCAGAGTTGTTGGCGTATGGTTCTTTACTGGCTGAAAAAACTCCTGTGCGTATGTCGGGGCAAGATGTAAAGCGCGGCACGTTCTCTCACCGCCATGCTTATTTCTTTGATGCCAATACCAATGAGCCGTATTGCGGATTAAACAATGTAGATAAAGATCAATCTCAATTTTATATATACAATTCGCTTCTTTCAGAATTTGGTGTATTAGGATTTGAATATGGTTATGCCATGGCAACCCCTGGCACATTAGTATTATGGGAAGCACAGTTTGGAGATTTTGTGAATGGTGCACAGGTAATGATTGACCAGTTTATTTCCAGTGCCGAATCAAAATGGCAAATGATGAATGGTTTGGTAATGTTATTACCACACGGTTATGAAGGTCAGGGGCCAGAACATTCAAGCTGCCGACCAGAAAGATTTTTGCAACAAGCTGCTGAGTACAATATGGTTATTACAAATCCCACTACTCCTGCTAACTTTTTCCACTTACTTCGAAGACAAGTTCTTTGGCCGTTCCGTAAACCATGCGTTGTGTTTTCGCCTAAATCATTGTTAAGACATCCGCTCGTAATTTCTCCTATGAAAGATTTTACATCTGGAACCTTTATGGAGGTAATTGATGATGCAACGGTGAAAGCAAAAGATGTTACGCGTGTGATACTATGCTCAGGAAAAATCTATTATGATTTGTTGGAAGGTCAGCAAAAAAGAAAAGTAAAAGATGCTGCAATTGTGCGTATGGAACAGTTGCATCCGCTTCCGGAAAAACAATTGAAAGCAGTGTTAAAAAAGTATAAAGACGCGAAACTGGTTTGGGCACAGGAAGAACCTGCCAACATGGGATGTTTTGGTTACATTGTACGAACGATGCCTGATTACAAAATCACTTTTGTTTCGCGCAAAGCCAGTGCATCACCAGCGACCGGATATGCAAAAGTTCATAAAGCAGAACAAGAGAAAATTATAAACCAAGCATTTGAAATATAAACATTCATAATACAATGTCGTTTCCTTAAGCTTGCATACCCACTTCCTTTTGGAGAGGGCAGGGTGAGGTTTAAAAAAAAGAAAGCTTAAGGAAACGACATTGATTCATAATAGGTAATTAGATAGTAGTCGGTGCAACAAAAAGTTTCAGACCGAATATTTATAAATCGTAATTCGAAAATCAAAAATCTTAAATATAAATAGAAGACATGGCAACCCAAGTAAAAATACCAACAGTAGGCGAATCGATTACAGAAGTAACAATCGCCAATTGGCTAAAGAAAGATGGGGATGTAGTGAAGATGGACGAAATCATCGCAGAGTTGGAATCGGACAAAGCAACCTTTGAACTGACTGCTCCGCAAGCGGGTGTGTTGAAAATCGTAAAACAACAAGGCGAAGCAGTGCCAATAGGTGAATTGGTTTGTGAGATTGTTGACGGAGAAGGATCAACTGATGCCGCACCTAAATCAGATGCGAAATCAGAAACGAAAACTACTTCATCTGCTGCGCCAGAAAATAATAGCGCACCAAAAGCAACTGGCGCTATTAAAGAAATGAAAGTTCCGGCTGTTGGCGAATCCATTACAGAGGTAACGATTTCTACCTGGTTAAAGAAAGAAGGAGACTTTGTTAAACTCGATGAGATTATTGCTGAAGTTGAATCGGATAAAGCAACGTTTGAGTTACCTGCCGAAGCGAACGGCATTCTTCACATTGTTGCTAAGGAAAAAGAGACATTACCGATCGGTGGTTTAATTTGTAAGATTGAGATTACCGAAGGTGTGCCTGCTGCATCTGCTCAAACTGCAACACCCGCGAGTGCTGTTTCTACTGGAGATAAGACGTATGCTTCCGGTCATCCATCGCCAGCGGCAGCAAAAATTTTAGATGAGAAAGGAATTTCTGCTGGTGCCGTTCCAGGATCAGGTGTTGGTGGAAGAGTAACCAAAGATGATGCACAAAAAGCTTCTGCCTCAAAACCTGCTGAAACAAAATCTGCTGCGCCACCGTCAGCACCTGTAGTTTCATCAGGCGGAGCGCGTGAAAAACGAAATGAAAAAATCTCATCGCTGCGCAAAACAATTGCAAAGAGATTAGTAGCTGTTAAAAATGAAACCGCCATGCTCACTACTTTCAACGAAGTAGATATGAAGCCGGTGATGGATTTACGCTCGAAGTACAAGGATAAGTTCAAAGAGAAATATGGTGTTGGCCTTGGCTTCATGTCGTTTTTTACAAAAGCAGTTTGTGTTGCTTTAAAAGAATTTCCTGGTGTAAATGCGCAGATCAATGGCGATGAAGTAACCTATCATGATTATTGCGATGTGTCTATCGCAGTTTCAACACCACGTGGATTGGTCGTGCCTGTAATTCGAAATGCAGAAGCGTTAAGTTTTGATCAAATCGAAAATGAAATTATTAGATTGGCAACGAGAGGCCGTGATGGAAAACTTTCGATAGATGAAATGCAGGGAGGCACATTCTCTATTACCAATGGTGGTGTTTTTGGTTCGATGCTTTCAACACCCATTTTAAATCCACCGCAGTCAGCAATTTTAGGTATGCACAATATTGTTGAACGTGCCGTAGTGCAGAAAGGTGAAATTGTAATTCGCCCGATTATGTATCTCGCCCTTTCGTACGATCACCGTATTGTTGATGGAAAAGAATCGGTGAGCTTCCTTGTGCGCGTAAAAGAATTATTAGAAGATCCGGGAAGATTAATTTTAGGAGTTTAATAAATACC
>JBBRFY010000177.1:0-9883 GCA_038241205.1 Cytophagales bacterium | reverse complement strand
AGGGTGCGATGCACATTAATCCAACTACATTAATTGAATCCAGCCTTATAATCTCTTCAAATACCTCCTCTAGCTCTTCTGTATTAAATCCAAACTTGCTTTCTTCTTTTGCAATGTGTATTTGCAGCAAACAAGGTATTGTGCGGGCTGCCTTTTTTGCTTGCTTATTTATTTCTTCCAAAAGTTTTGCGCTGTCAACTGAATGGATGAGCGCCACAAAGTGCGCAATGTATTTTACCTTATTTGATTGCAAGTGGCCAATCATGTGCCACTGAATGTCTTTTGGTAGCGACTCAAATTTAGGCACTATCTCTTGTACTTTGTTTTCACCGAAAATCCGCTGCCCGCCACCATACGCCTCTTCGATCCTTTCAATTGATTGCGTTTTGCTTACCGCAACCAACTGGCAGCCAATAGGTAATGATTGTTTTAAATTGATAATTTTATTATTAATATTCATTGCTATTTTTGAACACTTGATAATACAGCGTTAACGTAAAGATATGGCGATACTTGGAACCTTGCTTAAAAAAGGAATCCGCATCCGGGAAATGTTGGAGCAGGAATATACCTCTCCATTCGATTTGCAGAAAAAAGAATTAAAAGAACTCATCATTATCGCCAGCCAGACTGAATTTGGCAAACATTACGATTTTCAGGAGATCCTCCAAAAGTTTAAGAAAAGTGACAAAGCTTTTTATAAACTGTTTAAACAAAAGGTGCCTATCCATACCTATAATAAAATTTATTCTGATTGGTGGAAGTTGTCCTTAAAGGGTGTTAAAAATATTTGCTGGCCCGGTCGTATAAAATATTTTGCTTTGAGTTCGGGCACATCAGAGGCAGCATCGAAATATATACCGGTAACAAAAGATATGACAAAGGCGATACAGAAGACCAGTATTCGCCAGATGCTTACCCTTTCTAAATACGATCTCGATCCAGAAATTTTTGAAGCCGGAATTTTAATGTTAGGCGGTAGCACCCATTTAAACAAGAGAGGAAATTATTTTGAAGGCGATCTTACCGGAATACAAGCAGCGAGGTTGCCATTCTGGTTTCAACATTTTTATAAGCCCGGAAAAAAAATTGCCAGCAATAGAAATTGGGATGTTAAGCTCGATGAAATTGCACGTAAGGCAAGCGAGTGGGACATTGGTATTTTAGTTGGCGTGCCCGCGTGGATTCAAATATTGATTGAAAAAATTCTGGCGTACAACAATGCAAAAAACATTCATGAGGTTTGGCCTAACTTAAAAGTGTATGTGCACGGTGGTGTTTCATTTGATCCATACCGAAAGGGGCTCGAGAAATTATTTGGCAAGCCAGTGTATTATATTGAGACGTATTTAGCTTCCGAAGGCTTCTTTGCTTTTCAGGCGTATCCCAACAGGCGCTCTATGCGTTTGGTATTGAACAATGGAATTTTCTATGAGTTTGTACCGTTCGAAGAAAAAAACTTTGACACAAATGGAGATATAAAGCCCGATGCAGAAACGTTAATGATTGATGAAGTAGAAGAAGGAAAAGAATATGCCATGCTGATTTCTTCTTGTGCTGGAGCGTGGCGCTACATTATTGGTGATACAATTAAATTTACCTCGCTCGAAGAATCTGAAATTATAATAACAGGCCGAACAAAACATTTTTTGAGTTTGTGTGGCGAGCACCTTTCGGTGGATAATATGAGCAAAGCAATTGAGCTTGCATCAAATGATTTTAATATTCGAATTGCTGAATTTACAGTTGCAGGAGTGCCGCATGGATCGCTATTCGCGCATCAGTGGTTTGTAGGCACTGACGATGTAGTGGATGCTAACGCGCTAAAATTAAAAATTGATGAACATTTAAAAATTTTAAATGATGACTATGCCGTGGAGCGTAGCGCAGCACTAAAAGATGTTTTTGTTGAAGTGTTACCTATAAAAGTATTTTACGATTGGATGGAGTCGAAGGGAAAAGTCGGTGGGCAGAATAAGTTTCCGCGCGTAATGAAAAATGCGCAGTTAGAGGATTGGAAAAATTTTCTTCAACAACGTGCTAATGGAAATAATTCTTAAAGGTGTTGTCTCCGGTATTGTGTTGGCGTTTTTAATTGGCCCCGTTTTTTTTACTATTCTTCAAACCAGTATCGAACGCGGTTTTTCCAGTGGTGTGTTCGTTGCTATTGGTGTTTCATTAAGCGATGCCGTTTATATTTTTATTTCCTACCTAGGTCTTATTCAATTTTTACAAGCCGACCGTTTCCGACATTATCTTGCGTATGGCGGAGGCATTGTTTTGCTTGGCTTTGGCCTTTACTACCTTTTCATTAAAAGTAGAAAGCTCACCAATTACAATCCCGAACAAGTACAAACGCGCAGCAGATTTCGCCTTGTTGCCAAAGGTTTTATCATTAATGGTCTTAGCCCAATGGTATTGTTTTTTTGGATTGCCACGGTGAGTGTTGCCACAACGCAATTGGGCTACGATACAAATAAAGAAGCCATCATTTTTTTTAGTTCGATTGTAGCAACCGTTTTTTGCACCGATCTAATAAAAGCAAAGTTGGCCGATAAACTTCGCGTTATCATGACGCCAAAGGTTATTAAAGCCATGAATATTATTTTAGGCATTGTTCTAATAGTCTTTGCCGGACGCCTTATTTTGTTCCCCGATAATATTCCTCATTAGTTATTGGAAATGGTTGTTCGTTTTTCGTTGATTGTTGTTCGGGTGCTCACCAATTAGTTCAAATCTCCCGCAAAATTTCCTGTATAACGAAAGCGTACGCTACTATGGAGTATCGACTATTGACCATAGACTTTTTATCCTTCCAATTAATTCAAATCTCCCGCAAGTTTTCTGTATAACGAAAGCGTACGCTTCTATGGACTATCGACTATTGGCCATAGACTTTTACCGCAACATTTCACTACCTTTGCCGGTCTTAAAACACATATTCATTATTAACTACGCACATCATGTTCGATAATTTAAGTCTCAAGCTGGAAAAGGCCTTTCAATCTTTAAAAGGTCAGGGGAGCATCACCGAAATAAACGTTGCCACCACCGTAAAAGAAATTCGTAAAGCGCTTATTGATGCGGATGTAAACTATAAAGTTGCCAAAGAGGTAACGGACGATATTAAGGAAAAGGCCATGGGGCAAAATGTGCTCACCGCCATTTCTCCTGGTCAGTTATTAATTAAAATTACGAATGATGAACTCACTGCCTTGATGGGTGGGCAGAGTGAAGATATAAAGGTGGAAGGTAATCCAGCAGTAATACTCATTGCCGGTTTACAAGGTTCGGGTAAAACTACTTTCTCTGGAAAGCTTGCTAATTACTTAAAGAAGCAAGGGCGCTCGGTGCTATTAACGGCCTGCGATATTTATCGTCCTGCGGCCATCGATCAGTTAAAGGTATTGGGTGCACAAGTAGGTGTTGAAGTGTATGCCGAACCAGAAAATAAAGACGCTGTAAAAATTGCCAAGGCTGCCATTGAGCACGCTAAGAAAAATAATCATCGCATTGTGATTGTCGATACAGCGGGACGTCTTGCTGTGGATGAGGCGATGATGGATGAGATTGCAAAATTAAAGGAAGCACTCAGGCCATCAGAGACTTTGTTTGTGGTAGATGCCATGACCGGACAAGATGCCGTAAACACAGCAAAGGCGTTTAATGATCGTTTAAATTTTGATGGCGTTGTATTGACCAAGCTTGATGGTGATACACGCGGTGGTGCTGCGTTATCAATTCGCAGAGTTGTTGAGAAGCCCATCAAGTTTATGAGTTTGGGTGAGAAGATGGAAGCCATCGATCGGTTTTATCCAGATCGTATGGCCAGTCGTATTTTGGGTATGGGTGACGTTGTGTCACTCGTGGAAAAAGCGCAACAGGTATTTGATGAAGAAGAAACCGCGCGCCTCAACAAAAAAATCCGTAGAAATCAATTCGACTTCAACGATTTTCTTTCACAACTCGATCAGGTAAAAAAGATGGGTAACATGAAAGACCTTTTGGGTATGATACCCGGCATGGGCAAAGCCATAAAAGATGTTGACATTGATGATAATTCTTTCAAACCCGTTGAAGCCATCATTAAATCGATGACACTACACGAACGTGAAAATCCAGATGTAATTAACAGTTCTCGCAAGAGTAGAATAGCAACCGGTAGTGGAACAACCGTGCAGCAAGTCAATCAGTTGTTAAAACAATTTAGCGACATGCGCAAGATGATGAAGACCATGAATAAAATGGGCGGAGGCAAGCGCGCATTGGGTGCGTTGAATCCGTTTGGGAAATAGTATTTGGTTATTTTTAGCAAAGGTATTTGTGCTTTGCTAGAATCGATTGGTTTGCATAAGTAACCATTGGCGATTATTTTGGTCGTAGAATTAATGGATATTTTCTATGTTGCTTATGGACAAACGTTGATTTCCATTTTAAATAAGATTTAAATAATTGACAAGAGAAAAATGATCGATCAGAATTTTTGGGAAGAAGAAACCAACTGGTGCAAGCGTCTCGTTTGTACCTAAATTTTGTCAGCGTTTCGCTGAAATATTTTCCTTTCAATTTCGATCAAGATGATTGCAATTCAATTACTCCAGCGGACGCTGGTTAAAGTATAGGTTCAAGCGAGACGCTTGAACTAAGCGAGCAGCCATAACAGTTTTGACAAGATGACGATTTATCAATCAAAAAAATTTGAGAAATTTTTGGGACAGACAACCCCGACAATCGGATTGACCGAGAATTCGATTTTTGGTGATTGGAATGGACACGTTTTTATTTTGGAAAGAAAAAGATGTTTGATTGTTATGAATAATCGGACTTGTTATTCTGTGCTAATGACGAATGTTCAAAAAAAAAATCTCAAGGACTTTGGGCAAATTTTTAAAGAACGACTCACTCGGCAACTTAACCATGATATGAAATTAAACGAGAGCCAAGAAAAAATAAAACTGAGAAAAGAACTCAGCGACATCGTTTTGACCAAATCAAACAATGACAGAAAAATAATTGGAACGATAAACCACCAGGTTGAGAATTTAAAATACAATAATTTTGGTGGTAGAGTTGAGCATTGGAATGAAGTACATGTGACAGGAATTTTAAACACCTATCTAGTTGGGACAAAGATTTTGCCCGACCGACATAGACGGAAAGATTTCTTTAGACCGATTGAAATAATGGAGGCGTTAATTAAATAGCTACCCACCAACTAGTGTAAGCGTCTCGCTTATACCTAAATGTTCTCAGCGTCCCGCTGAAACATTTTCCTTTTCAATTCCGATCAAGATGATTGCAATTCAATTACTCCAGCGAATGGTGGATGAAGTATAGATCCAAGCGAGACGCTTGAACCAGGGGAGTTGTTCAAATTCGATTGATAAGTTTACTACCTCTTATTCATCCCATTTTAACAACACATCAGCAACGCTTTGATGAACGTTTTGCGATAGTAACTTCGCGAGCGAAGGATCGTCTAGAATTTCTCGCTGTGTTTTTAAGGTAAGCCAAAGTTTTTTAAAAGCATCTAATCTACCACTATCATAAATATTAGCTGCGGCCATGTGCCATCGGCATTGATACCACCCATAGTTCTGCGGATATTTTTGCCCTAGTTCATTGTAGTTCTTTTCTAATTCTGAAAGTGTGGTGTACTTTAGTTCAGATTTCTTAGTTGACGACACCACCATTTTTGGGAAGACGGTTAAGGCAGGCAATAGATCTTTTTCGTTTTCGGCAATGTATGCGTGAAGCAATACATTCGGGAAAAGTTCGCCCATCCATTTGCGTTGCATAATAAGCGCTCCTTGAATATGATAGGCGTGGCCTAACTCATGAATGGCCAACAAATCAAAAAATGGTTTCATCGATAAATTTCCATTTTTGTCTGAATAGGTATTTAGAATTTGTTGCGCCAAATCTTTCGGCAATTTCTCTAATTGTGGATTAAAACTTTTCCAAAAAGCATTATCCTCTGAAGCAACAATGAGTGTTTTTTTATCATCGTAATGCGGCATTCCATAAAAAGGAAAATCGGTGTATTTGCTCCAGTCTTTTGGTGAAAGCACCAACAGTGTAACAGAGGGTTCAAAGGCAATGTGCTTCCTATAAAACGCTAAGACATTGTCGCACCGTTGCGTCATCACGTTAGCTTGCTCTAGCGAACCATTGCTGTAGTACGTTTTTGTTTTGTAACCGCTCAGATGGTTCAAGCTATCGTACGATTGCGCGCCTAACGAAATAGGTAGAGTCAGAAAAAATAAAAAGCACATCTTCAAAATAAGCAAGATTGAAGCGCTTGATCGTGACGGGTTTTTTACCTGTTCCATTTTTTTACATTTAAATGAATTACCTATTTATAAACTTTAACCAGCCAACATTCCATGTTCAAGATACAACATATGGTTTAGAGTAAACAATTAAAAAATAATTGACGAGTGGTTGAGCAGTGAGCGTTACTTTTTTTAATATTATATATTCAACTTTAAGTGTACAATATTTAATCAAAAAAGTCTCCATCAAAATCAGTCCCTATGAAAAAAAATCTTGTTCTTTTATTAGTCTTCATTTCTTTCTTCGCCTCTGCACAGCAAGGTGTGTTGAAGGAAAGTCTTAAGGTAAAAAGCACCGCCTTAGGTAAGGATGTTGAGTACAACATTTACCTTCCGGCCGATTACGACAAGTCAAACAGAAGGTACCCTGTATTGTATCTGCTTCATGGTTATGGTGATGATGAAACGGGATGGTCACAATTTGGGGAAGTAAATCACATCGCAGATAAGGCTATTCAAAATGGCGAATCAACACCAATGATTATCGTTATGCCCGATGCTGGTGTAACTTGGTATATCAACAGCTTTGATGGAAAAACGAAGTATGAAGATTTTTTTATTAAAGAGTTGATACCCCACATTGATGCAACCTACAGAACGCGTACGAAGAAAGATTTTAGAGCAGTTGCCGGACTTTCTATGGGTGGATATGGCACATTGATTATGGCCACGAAGCACCCAGAATTATTTGCTGCCGCTGCTCCACTGAGCGCTGCTGTTTGGACTGATGAAGAAATCATTACCATGCAAGACGATTGGTGGAATAGTGCACTGGCCATTTTGTTTGGAAATAACTTAAAGGGAAAAGCCAGACTCAACGAACACTTTTTAAAGAATTCAATCCTTAAAATTGTTGAAACAGGTAATGTTGAAGAATTAAAAAAAGTAAGATTTTATATTGATTGTGGTGATGATGATTTTCTAATTAAAGGTAATATGGCGTTACATGCTGCCATGATCGATAAACAAATTCCGCACGAATTTCGAGTGCGTGATGGTGAACACAATTGGACCTATTGGAGAGAGTCTTTACCCGTTGTTTTAAAATTTGTGAGTGTAAGTTTTCATCAGAAATAATTAGTCAGCAAAACTTTATAAATTTAATTTAAAATATTGTAGGAGTTTGAACGCACGATTGTCTCCTTAAATATCAACGATTTCGTATAAAAAAATAGAACAATATTGAAATGTGAAACCACAACGAAAAAATATTTTAAAAAAAATTACAGATTTGAGGAACATTGTGCTGAGGTCTCTCGTTCGTTAATATAGTTTACAGGTTATAGTATCGAAAATGCCCCGAATCTTTTGGGGCATTTTTATATTTGTATAATCTCCACGCATTACTAAAAATCAGAAACATGAAAAAATTTATTTTTACTTTATTAACGCTTGTTGCAGGAGTATCATGCCTTTCAGCACAAGACAAACCAACGAGTCCAAGTGCGACAGCAACAGGTAAAATTGGTGCATCCGAAATCAAAATTACCTACTGTCAACCTTCTGCTCATGACCGCAAAATTATGGATGGTCTGGTTCCTTTTGGTGAAGTATGGAGAACGGGTGCCAATGCGGCCACCACCATTCAAATTGATAAGGCTATAAAAATAGAAGGTAAGGAATTGACGGCAGGTAAGTATGCCTTGTTTACTATACCGAATGAAAAAGAATGGACTTTAATTATTAATAAAGAAAGTAATCAGTGGGGAGCGTTTAATTATAACGATAAGTTTGATGTATTGCGCGTTAGTGCAAAACCATCGAAGACCCCCGATTTTGTTGAGACGTTTAACATTAGCATTGGCAAAGATGAGATTGTACTTACTTGGGAGAACACGCGAGTTGCCTTTAAAATAAAAGGATAATTATTTTTTAATCAGATTTTAAGCCTCGCACTAGCGGGGCTTTTTTATTTTCAGCATATTGGGTTTGTAAAGTAAAACACTATGCATATTTTAGGTCGCTACGATCGCGTTGATCTTCCGGGATTAAAGTTGGCAAACATACATGCCAAATTTGACACGGGTGCGTATACATCTAGTCTGCATTGCCACAAAGCAAAAGTGGTAGACGGTAAGCTTGAGTTTATCTTGCTAGATGAAGAACATCCGGAATTTACCGGGATGAAATTTGTGTTTGATACCTTTGATGAGCGCGATATTAAAAATTCGTTTGGCGAAATAGAACGCAGGTTTGTGATTATTACTACAGTAAAAATTTTTAATGAAGAAATAACAACCGAATTCTCTCTTAGCAACCGAGGTTCTCTTAAATTTCCGATCTTAATTGGGAGGAAGATTTTAGGAAATCGTTTCTTAATTGACGTGACACAAAAAAACCTGTCATACAAAGAAAAAAATCGAAAGCGTAGGGCAACTAAAAAGAAGACCGATAATGGCAAACATTAATTCTGAGTTATGAACATCGCTATTTTATCAAGAAATCCAAAACTGTATTCAACAAGAAGATTGAAGCAGGCAGGTGAGGAGCGTGGTCACAAAGTGGAGATCATCGATCACATGAAATGTGTACTCTTCATTGAAAAGAAAAATCCAATGGTGTTGTATCAGGGAAGAAAGCTGGATTACTTCGATGCGATCATTCCACGCATCGGTGCATCCGTTACGTTTTATGGGGCAGCGGTGGTACGACAATTTGAGATGATGAAAGTTTTTTCAGCAGTTGAATCGCAAGCATTGATTCGTTCACGCGATAAACTTCGAAGCCTGCAAATATTATCGCGCGCAGGATTAGGGTTGCCGAAAACTATTTTCATGGATTATTCGCGCGATACAGAAGGTATTGTTGAAGCCGTTGGAGGCGCGCCTGTGATTATAAAATTATTGGAAGGCACGCAAGGGTTAGGCGTTGTGCTGGCAGAAAATAAAAAGGCAGCACAATCGGTTATCGAAGCATTTCATGGTTTACATGCGCGCATTATTGTGCAAGAATTTATTAAAGAAGCAAAAGGAAGTGACCTCCGCGCTTTTATTGTTGATGGTGAAGTGGTAGGTGCCATGCGCAGACAGGCAACGCGAGAAGGTGAGTTTCGCTCTAATCTTCATCGCGGTGGCGTGGCAACAGTTATAAAACTTTCGCGTGCAGAAAAATCGGCAGCGATTACAGCCGCAAAGAAAATGGGGTTGGATGTTGCCGGGGTTGATATGCTGCCATCGAAACGCGGGCCGCTCATTGTGGAAGTAAATTCATCGCCAGGGTTAGAAGGCATAGAAGGCGCAACTAAAAATGATATTGCCGGAATGATTTTTCGCTACCTCGAAAAGAACGCTATGAAAAATAAAATTCAGAGAGATAAAATTAATGCTTAACACTTAGCAAATCTGGTATTTAAGAAATGAGAAAACTATTTTTTCAGGTTGTAGATTTTAGGCCTCAAGCTTCAGGCTCCTGGCGACAGGGTTGCAGCTTGGAGCCTGAAGACAAACTCTTTATAAAATTCATTAACGATTAAAATATGAAGCGTATAGTTATAGCCGGAAAAGAAATTCTTCCTGGAGAGTTCAAAGTAATTGATATGAAGATTGCCA
>JBBRFY010000176.1:0-9888 GCA_038241205.1 Cytophagales bacterium | reverse complement strand
TTGTTCTCAGTGCGTGTGAAACCGGGCTCGGAGATATTAAAGCGGGTGAAGGTGTCTATGGATTACAACGCGCCTTTTTAGTAGCAGGTGCTGATGCAATGATTATGAGTTTGTGGAAGGTGGATGATGCTGCCACGCAACAACTCATGACAAATTTTTATACCAATTGGATTAAACTAGGCAACAAGCAAAAAGCATTTAAGCAGGCTCAACTTCAGTTAATGACAAAATATAAAGACCCTTACTTCTGGGGTGCGTTTGTAATGATGGGCAAGTGAGAAAAGAAATTTAGAATTTAGAAGGATGCGCGTGAACGCGACTCTGAGCATGACACATCTACTATTCCACTCTCGTTTGGAGAGGGCTGCGGTGCTATCTACTTCTTCAAGGGGAAAATGATATGAAAGGTAGTTCCTTCATTTACTTCGCTTTGAATATCTATTGTTCCATTCAATGCTTCAACCTGCGTCTTTACGAGAAATAAACCAATACCTTTTCCTTCTACGTGATCGTGAAAACGTTGATACATAGAGAAAACTTTATCCCTTAGTTTCGATAAATCAATACCAAGACCATTGTCCTTTATTACAAGATTTAATTTACCCTCCGAACTAAACGAGTCAATTTTTATTTCTACTCGTCTATCGGGATGCCTATACTTAATTGCATTACTAACTAAGTTATACAAAATACTCTCTATGTAAGCTGGTATTGCATAACATTCATTTGAGTTTAAATTAATATCAAGTGATGCATTTGATTCCTGAATCTTATCTTTCAAAATACTTTGTACCTTCTCCAACCGCTCGTCAAGCTGAACCAATTCGAACGAATGATTCACACCTTTTTTTACGTCCAATATTGAATTAAGATCATGTATAATGGTATCTAAGTCAAGTGCGGAATGTTCAATTTTATCAACAATAATTTTATCACGGGGCATTTCAAAATGGTTGCTATTAATAATATTTGTAAGCCCTAAAATTCTGGCAACAGGCGATCGCAGATTGTGAGCGATAATGTACCCAAATTGTTCAAGTTGATTATTTTGACGAATCAGTTCGGTATTTGTATTTGTCAAATCGCGCGTTCGTTCATTTACGATTTTCTCCAGATTGTTATTTGATGTAGCAAGTAAAATATTGTTGCTCCTTTTTTGCCTAAAATTTAAATACAGAATAATCAGTAAGATAATTAATGAAAGTATGGTCACCATCGATCCAGTTGCAACGGAGCGTTGCTCATTAATTCTAGCATCCTTCACTTCTGCATTTTTCTTTAGCATTTCATTCTCACGCTGCACTCTTTCGGTTTGATAATTAATTTTTAAGTTTTCAATGAATTTGATATTATCATCACTAAAAATACTATCCTGATAAAGATTAAATTGCTGGTAGTAGAAGAACGCGTTCTTGTAATCATTTTGTGCCTCATAAATTTCGTACAAAATGCCATATGCTTCTTTCGATTTATCGCGATATACATTCTGCCTTGAAATTTTAAGACTTTCAAATATTACCTCAGTGGCTCGTTGATACTTTTTTTGTTCAAGATAAATTCGTGCTAAACCATTTAAGCTAAAGGTCATACCAAATTCACTTCTTCTATTCGCTGGCAAGTTCATAGACAAGTCATAATACTGTAGTGCATCAGCATACCTTTGTTGAAGAAAATAAACCTCCGCTAAATTGTTATAGATATATGAAATAGTGTAGTCGCCTTGTGGAAACTGTATCTCCCGCTTAAGTGCATCAATAATCCAAAATTCAGCACTGTCATATTTCCCCATCTTCGCAAATGAACGCCCGATAAAATTCATAGTACTTGAAAGACTTGTTGCGTTGATCTTTTTTCCAAGTTTATAGGCCATGTTTAAATTTCGATGTGCTTCCGGGAAATTTTCAATGCTAGAATAAATATTGCCCAGCGAAGAATACGAATCCAGAATTTCAAATGTATCCATCCTTGCTTCTGCGTATCTCAAATTTTGCACTGTGTACTCAATCGCCATTGTAAAATTGCCAAGCCTTCTATGCACACGTCTTAAGATGTCATAGGCAGGCTGAAGTTGTTCTTCATCTTGATGCAGATGGGCAATTGCAAGTGCTTCCTGGCCGTAGTGTAATGATTTTTTTAAATCAATATTATAATAGCGATTAGACAACTGAATTAAAGTTGAGAATTGCCAAGCGTTGTCCTTGTTGCCTAACAAAATTTGTTCAAGACTATCAACCGTGCTCCTGTCAGTTTGCTGAGCGAGTGTCGCAAAAGCAACACTTAAAATTCCAAAAATAAACACCAACCTTCTCACTTAAATTTCAATTATTATGTAGAAGACGTTTCAGTTTTTGAAGTTGCTGCTGATTCATTTCTGAATTCATGTTATCAATAATTCCATATTTTTCTCGCTTCGTCAATCGCCAACTCAACGAGGCACGGGCGCTGTTCTGCCGAATGCTATCCATCTTCTGCAAAATGGGTACGTAGCTTTCGGCTTGATATTGAATATCAACGCGGTCGATATTTCCTTTGAACCAGGATTTTGCATGTCCAATAAGCAGGTCACTCGTAATGTCTTGAAAGTTTTCAAAATTATTGTACACACTGCTTATGGGTTGTGTTATGTTATCCATTATAGTTTGTTGGGTCTTCGGTGTAATAACTGCTAACTTGGGCGAATCGCGAATAGAAACAAAAACAATTCCATCTGTATTTTCTGCAATCCAGTCTTTGTACGCATACACAAAACGCACGGCATCTGAAAGACCAAAATTATCTGAGATACCTGCATCCATAATTTGAATCGGAGGCTGAGTTGGCAATGTTGTGTTGGGTGTAATGTATGGAAAGGTAGCGCTCATACGCAATGCCGATAAAAATCTCAAATTACTTCCTTGGTGTTCACTGAAAAGTCGTTGAAAATCTACACCACTAAACTTTGTTTGACTGTATGATGGAGATTCCAAAATTTCATAATTCATAAACGAAACCGGGCGCGCACCGATGTACAGTTTTCTTCCATCGTTTACCACCGTTGGTGTTAAAATTACCATGGGGATGCTGCCGCTAAGCTCTGCACTATCGTAGGCATGAATGGGTTTATCAAGTAAGCCTTCTGTAATTTTATTCAATTGTTCTTCGAAGGTGTAACTCCGATCGCGATAATAATAAAGACCATTGTATTCATATTTAGTAAAGCCAACAAAAATATCGTTTGCCAACAAACTAAAAATGAGTGGATTCAAATTGTCAGCAGATATTTTATCACGATGCACGGAGGCGTATGGATTAATTTTCTGATCTGTCATACTTCTCAACTTCAACTCGCGATAATAGCTGGCACCAATTAATCCTCCCGAAGCACCGGTAATCAAAACACTACTTTTAAAAAGTTTATCATTTGTAATGCTATCTGCTGTTTGTAAAGCCGTGAGCGTCCACAACGAAGCACGCTTCCCTCCCCCGCTGGCACATAAAAAAAATATTTTCGGCTTTGTATTGGCGGGAAATTTCTTTCTCCAGTTTTCCAACATTACCAATGTAGCCCGCTTGTCGTATTGAATAGCTGCACTATCATTCAGTATTTGGAAATTCTTAACCGAATAGTCTGCCGGCTGCTGAACATAATCTAATCCAAACGCTTCATAAGGTCTCGATAAGTAATCTTTACCAACCATGTAATTCACTACCAAAAAAAGCACCAGCGCTATCGTTGGAGACCATTCACCAAACCAATAGGAGAATGCCCCAGATAACATTACAAATACAGTAAGAAAGATTATGCAACTTGATGCAGCAGGAAGTTGAAAGGATGGGAAGTCTTTAAAAATACCCAATATTAAAAGTGCGCCAAAAATAAATAATTCGATGATCACCAAATTAAAATGGTTTTGATCGAACACTTTCAGAATCATTTCCTTATCGTAAAAACTATTGTCTTCAATTTTTTTGAACTTAAAATCATAGTCAATGTAGTTATCAACGCGCACCTGCCTTTTGCGGGCAATATCTAACTTAGACATGGCACTTGCTCTGGTAACTTTTACTTTCTGTTTAATTTTTTCATCAATGCGACAGATTACGTATTTAAAAATATCCTTATTGGTAAACCAGAAATAGAAAAGGAAAATGAGCGTCATGAAAACAAATCCACATAACAAACCAAACAAATTCCAGCGCAATGCTGATACCGTTGTGTATTGATTATTTACTTGAAACCCGATGATCTGATACACATAGGTAATGAGATAGACGAGCGGGATAATGCTGTTGTTCACCATAAACTTAGTGAACGGCCTTGAAAGCGCACCGATAAACGAAAACCGATGCCCGTCAGTAATGTATGAGGTAATATGAAACGCAACGATAAACCCAGCATTAACAACGCCCATAATAAAAAAACTAGTGAAGTTCACCTCGTTCAAATATTCCGGATCTAGAAATAGGTATGGAATCCCCAAGTACTTTCCAAAATTTCCAGTAATCATGGCAAACAAAATGATCCAGCAAAGCATAAGGACATGGTTGCGCCTAATGTTGTTGAACAACAATTGAATGGGGAAGGAATAAAATATTGCGGGTGCTAAAAGGTAAAGTTTTCGCATAAAAAGAAAGGGAACAAGGTACTAAATATTCGTGTATCATTTAAGTAGTAAACTCTGCGATTTTCCAGCATAACCCAAATAAAATTCGTAAATCGTAAAGCATAAATTAAAATCTTTTGGCCAAACCATTTAATGTCTATCGCTCTTCTGCTGGTTCTGGCAAAACACGAACGCTTGCTAAAGAATATCTCAAACTGGCACTTCGATATCCGGAATATTATCGGTTCATTTTGGCGATGACCTTCACCAACAAGAGCACGCAAGAGATGAAAGACCGAATTATCTTCTATCTCAATGATTTCACCCAAGGTAAAAGTGAAGATCTGTCAACTGAAATTCTTGCTGAGTATGGCGCAGAAGGATTTTCTTTTCCTGCGGAAATGCTAAAAGAAAAAAGCAAAGAAGTTCTTTCACTAATTCTTCATCATTACTCCCAATTCTCAGTCAGCACTATTGATGCCTTTTTTCAACGCATCATTCGTTCGTTCACACGAGAGACTGGCTTGCTCGGAAATTTTCGATTGGAGATTGACAATGCATTGGTATTAGAGGAAGTGATCGACTTACTAATGGAGGAGCTAACCGATAATGAAGAACTTCGGGGATGGGTACTGGATTTTTCTTTAAATCGATTAGTAGACGGTCAGGATTGGGATGTGCGTTCAGCATTGCTCAACTTTTCGACCGAGATATTTAAAGAAGAATTTAAAGCCATTGAAGATGATGTGTTGGCGGTGACGGGTAATCGAACTTTCTTCAAAGACTTTAAGCAACAACTGCAACAAGAAGTACATTCTGTAAAGAATAAGATTGGCGCAGATGCCAAAAAATTATTGGACGAATTTCATGCACACCATTTAACGGTGTCTGATTTTTATTATGGAGAAAGTGGAAGCATCTATAAGTATGTTACAAAATTAATAGAAGGTGAAATTACCTTACCGGGTTCGCGCGTACAAACTGGTTTAGATGATCTTGACAAATGGGCCGCATCGAAAGCTGATAAAAAATTAATTCGATCGCTTGCTGAGCAAGGCTGGCACGCACAACTTACCAGCATCGTTCAATACATTGACGAACATCGTGAAGCCTACCATTCGGCAGAACAAGCGCTCAAAAATCTATATGCCTTTGGTTTGCTTTCTGATATTTCAAAAACATTGAAAAATTACCTATCCGATAATAACATGATGTTGCTTTCGGATGCTCCACGTTTTTTAAACAAGCTAATGGACGAACAAGAAGCTTCGTTCATTTATGAAAAGGTAGGTTCATTCTATCGTCATTTTTTGGTGGATGAATTTCAGGATACTTCCGATTTTCAGTGGAGAAATATTTTGCCGCTTGTTCGAAATGGCATATCGCAAAACTATAAGAGTTTAATTGTCGGTGATATAAAGCAATCAATTTATAGATGGCGTGGTGGCGATCTAAATATTCTACAAGAGAAAGTGAAAGGTGATGTAGGCGAACTAATGATTGATACCTTTCCGTTGGACACCAACTATAGAAGTGCTGAGAATCTTGTAAACTTTAACAACGCTTTATTCTCCACCGCTTCTAAAATAATTTCAAACGAAATTGAAACATCATTTCCACAGCAAGTTTACGAAGATGTTTCGCAGAAGAACTTTAAATTTAAAGACAAGGGATATATCAAAATAGAATTTTTATCATCTGACACCACAGCGCAAGGGGCAGACGATGAAACATTAAAGTTTGCAGAACTTTCATTGGCTAGACTCCCGGCCATTGTTGAAGCATTGCAAGAAAAGAAAGTCGCTCTGCAAGACATTGCCTTTCTAGTTCGCGACAATAAAGAAGGGCAGAAAATTGCGCAACACTTTATGGCTTTTCGTTCTTCGCCACAAGCGAAACCAAATGTTAAATATGATGTAGTTTCCAACGAATCATTACGCCTTGATCAAGCATCTTCAGTATTGATATTGATTAATGCCATGCGATTAATAGATGATGAATCGAATCGAATAGCACGAGCACATTTGGCGTATGAGTATCAAAAAATGTGGCAGCCCAATGCCTTTCCTAACTATCATGAAATATTTCTTAAAAGTCATACACTACATTTCGAAAAACTCGTTCCTCAATCATTTGTGCACCAACATCATGTGCTTAGTGCTTTACCTTTATTAGAACTTGTAGAAAACCTAATTTATATTTTTAGACTTGGTGAATTAAATTTAGAGATTGCCTACCTACAAGCCTTTCAAGATTTAATATTAGAATTTTCTCAACGCGAACGAAGTGATCTTTCTTCGTTCTTAGTTTGGTGGGAGGAGAACAAACATAAAAAGTCAATTCAGGTTGCGAGTGGAATTAATGCAGCACAAATTATTACCATTCACAAATCTAAAGGCCTACAGTTTAAATATGTTATCATTCCTTTTTTAGATTGGGAACTTAATCATCAAGGAAACAAATCGCCTATATTATGGTGCAAAACAGATGAAGCATTATTTAAAGATGCGGGATACATCCCTATAAAATATACACAAGCATTAGAACAAACATATTTTAAAGAATATTATAAACAAGAACGGCAACGCATTTACCTTGATAATCTCAATTTATTATATGTAGCATTTACGCGTGCCGAAGAAGGATTGATTGCGTACGCTCCGTTACCTAAAAAAAATACATCGTTTTCGCATGTTGGGCAGCTTGTTAAACAAACCATTGAAAATAGTGAATTTCTGAAAGGTAATTGGACAAGCGAAAACAATTCATTTGCGCAAGGAGAAATTGAAGTGTTAGGGAACCCACTAAAAAAAGAATTTGAATCACTCGTTCTTAAAAAATATCCTGTGACACCTTGGCGAGATCGACTTCAGGTGCGAAGGCAAGGCGGTGATTTTTTTACCATTTCTGAAAAGCGAAAAAAAATCAATGAAGGTATTTTTCTTCATACACTACTCTCTCGCTTACACATTGCTGAAGACTCTGCACATGTTATTGATCAAGCGATCGTTGAAGGATTAATTCGCGAAAGCGAAAAGCAAAGTATTACTGAAACGATAAAATGGATTGTTGATCATCCTTCCTTACACGTTTCGTTTACAAAAAGTTCAACGTTAAAAGCAGAAGCGTCATTGCTTCTTCCGGATGGTTCAGAGAAAAGAATTGACCGACTGACGATGAACGATGGACATGCAATACTGATCGATTACAAAACAGGTGCTCCTTCGCGAAAAGATGAAGACCAAGTAAAAACGTATATGCACATTCTCAAATCAATGAACATGAATTCTATAAAAGGATTTCTAGTGTATGTTAGCGAAAGAAAATGTGTTGAGATTTTAAGTATTTAAATATGTGAGGGCTAAAGCCCACTGTACGT
This sequence comes from Cytophagales bacterium, assembly GCA_038241205.1. Classification (GTDB taxonomy): domain Bacteria; phylum Bacteroidota; class Bacteroidia; order Cytophagales; family Cyclobacteriaceae; genus Chryseolinea. The sequence continues at coordinate 1,926 of JBBRFY010000176.1, read as the reverse complement.
TGTGCATTATAACCCCGCACTGAAGTGCAGGGTTATAAAAGTATTTCTACTCTATAGTAATGAAGGAAAGCGTGTCGAAATTCTAGAAGTTTAAGTAATTTGGTGTTTGGGTGTTTTTGTAATAACTCGTGTATAATTTATTTAGGTTGAAACACTCGTATGTAATCAACAACCATACGTTGCGGGAAAATAGTTGACGTGTCCGGATTGCCGGGCCAAGTTCCACCAACAGCCAAATTAAAAATAAAGAAAAAATCTTTTTGAAATTCATCAAGTTCTGCAGGCCTTATGTCAATCTTGTTAAATTGAACATCATCAACATACCATGTAATAAATGATTCGTCCCAAACTATTGTAAAAACATGAAATTTATCATTCAGCAACCCTTCGGGTATTGAATATCCGGGCTTATCACAGGTACATACTTTAGTACCGGCATCGTCCCAATGAAGAGTTCCATAAACCGTGTTATCACGATTTGCACCTCCACCAATCATTTCCATAATATCAATTTCACCACACTTTGGCCAAGATACTTCTGAAATATTTGCACCTAACATCCACAATGCCGGCCAAATGCCTTGACCCTTTGGGAGCTTTGCACGAATGTCTACACGCCCATATTTAAATTCTTTTTTATCTTTTGTTATTATTCGAGAAGATGTATACAATTTTCCTCCCACATTTTCTTTTTTTGCTTTAATTACAAGATAGCCATCATGCACTGTAGTGTTAGCTGCTTGATAATATTCTAATTCATTGTTTCCCCATCCATTATTATTACCAATTTCGTGAGTCCAATCAGAAAGATTTAATGCATCACCATTGAATTCATCTTGCCAAAATAAGTTCATCGTTGGATAGGCATCCAGTGCTGTTGAATATCCCGCATCAGAGATAGTCGGTTCATTTACTTGAATAGTAAACGATGTCGCTTTGTCAACAAAAAGATTATCGACTGAGTATGCTGCAACTGTAACGCTGTAGGTTCCTGTATTTTGATAGGTATGAGAAGCTTGACCATCGGTTGAAATAAAAGGAGCTGCAGAAACATCTTCACCGAAATAAAACTGATATGAAACAGCATCGTCTGCAGTGGCCACAAAGGCAACTACGCCTGAACCATCTGTACTAACCGTTTCTGTTAAAACAAGATTAGAGGGCTTAACCTTTGCATCCGGTTCAGTGCTGTCTCCGCATTGCGAAAAACCAATGGCACATGTAATAAGGAATAGAAGAGCGCTTAAATTTTTCATAGCAGTTCAATTTAAACTCAATAATAACAGATTGTGACGAGATAATGTTTTATCTCAACTAAGCATCATCATATTCATCGATTTTTTTTCAAACAGATGTGACAAAAACACACTTTTAATATAAGGAACAGGAAATGAAAATCACAAAAAATCAAACTCGCTTCTTTGCTCCTCGCATTGCTTCCGCTGTCCACGGATCTTCAGGCCAATGATGTCGCGGATAACGCATGCGCAAAGTCTTGCGCACTTCATGATAGGTAGTTTGCCAAAAACTTTTTAAGTCTTGTGTTACCTGCACGGGTTTATAACCGGGTGAAAGCAAATGAAGCGTAACTTTAATTTTTCCTTCGTTAACAGTTGGTGTTTCTAAAAGCCCAAACATTTCTTGTAACCTTACTTCCATTACTGGTGAACTTCCATCAACCAAATATTTTAATTCAATCATTGACCCGCTGGGCACTTTTAACCGTGAAGGAGCGAGCGTGTCTATTTGCATATTCTGTTGCCAGGGCAAAATTGAATTAAGAATTACCTTCAAATCAAGTTTTTGCAATTCGCTTTGTTTTAAAATAGAGTTTAAAAAAGGCGGAAGCCAAACATCAATCGACTCCAACAATTTTTCATCACGCACATCGGGCCAACCCTCATCTTTACGCCACGTTCTCAAGCT
>JBBRFY010000175.1:0-9972 GCA_038241205.1 Cytophagales bacterium | reverse complement strand
AAGCATTCTCCACCATCTGTGCTATCATCAGAATACATTTGATAAGCTTGCTCGAATTATTTTGGCTTATTGAAAACACACGCAGGACTTACACAAAAAAGAAAAGAAATAAAGACCCTGTGCTTCAAACTGAAATGTTTTAATTTTTTTTTTGGGGGGGGAGGTAGGTTTTTGTAGGTTCACAATAATCCCCATATACAAACTGAAAAAGAGGTATTTTAATGATTCTCAGTTTTTGTCGGTTAGTAGTGAAAGTTTATCTAAAGTTTAACTAAAAACCCTCCAAGTTCATCTAAATTGTCAGAGACGGCACTAACTACCCTTTCCAAACCAGTAGCACCTTGATCTTCATCAAAATCTCTAATGGGCTCTAATAAATCACTAATAAATAATACCGCCTATTATGCTGTATTACAAAGTGTTGCATCAATTATTGCCGCGGTATCTCTAATAAGCTCTAATTAAGTTATAGTTGTTAGACCAACACCCATTTAGGTTTAGCATCATTTCCTGCATTTTTTATCCTGCCCTTTTTTCTCAATTCCGCTAATAAGTTATTGATCTTTATCTTTTTCTGTCTTTCATCCATCCATTCCGGAAGTTTCTTCCATAGCAATTCATCTACATCATTTCGTTCAACATTGCCATGCTCTTTAATTGCTTTCTCTATAAGATCAAGATAGTAAGCTTTATCAAAGGCTCTGTTTTTGGAGTACACTGCCTTCTGTCCTGTTTTTTGAGCCACTTTTAGTGATATATAAAAATTTGGTTTCCGCCCTTCTATTAATTTTCTTTCTTTTAAATAATTTTCTTCTACTTCTGTTAGCTTTAATTTCTTTTGAACTTTATCTAACATCATTATTGCATCCAATGATAAATCAGGGCTGCGTGCCAGCAGCGTTGCATAGTCCATATCCAGAACTTTGCCTGTAATAATTACCTTAACTTTTCCATCATTCAAATCAAAGTCAGGTAAGGGAAAAAAACGTTCTCTCTGAAAATTGAACATTTTACGAATACCTCCACCTGCCGTATCAACCATTTTAAGATTAAACATTGCGGTGGCTAAAAATTTGTTCCTATAATATTCTTCCGGGGCATCATCGTTTACTACTTTTTCAACCGAGCCTGGAATGAAACCTCCAAGATTTGTGAAGATCAACTGATCATCTTTTTCGATTACATTAATCCTACCTCCCTTTGAATAATCCTGATGTGCAATGCAATTATTTAAAGCTTCTCGTATAGTATAGGGCTCATATTGATCTATCTCATCTGGAAATAATGTTCCATCTTTTAGATAGCGATACTTTAGATTTCTTATACGAGTATAGATTTTATTTACGGCTAAAAGTAGCGGGCAACTTTCAATTGCATAATCTTTATCATTCCCGTTTGTATCTTTTAGCAACCACCTGATTTTTGCTTCCGCTGGATTTATAAAATGCTCAGACTCCTCTCTGCCCAACAGCAAAATAGCAGCCCGTGTAATTTTTCCTTTGATCGTAATCTTCGCCTTATTCAAAAAAATAATATCATCCCAGCTCTCTAATTCAGTTGCCTTATCAGGAAACTTGCTTTTATAGTTTGCTCTTGCGAACACCACCGCTTTTGGATCGAGATCATCAATTGTAGCTTCTGGAATAATTGCTGCACTCCAATCTTCTGAAGGCACCCGGCTTCGGATGCGTTCCTGTTCTTCAATATTAAGTGGAGATAATTCTTCGCCATCACGGCCATAGTAATGCCCCTCAAATGCAATGGGAATTCCTTTGGGCGCTGCGGGAATTTGAAACATGACAACGCGTTTATCATCCTGAATAAGTTCGTGAATTTCAATAAACGTAATTCGGTTGGTTGTCTTGTTTGCTATTTCTCCTTTCAGGCTATCCAGATCTTTACGGTTGGTTCTAAAATTAGAACCAACAACTGTAAATTTTTTATTCTCAATGCCAAAGATAAGCCATGCATAAGGCCTGCCCATTAAGTTAGCCTCATTGCTCAATGCCGAAAAGTATTTTCCTAGCTTGTTGAAATCATACCCACTCTTGGCCTCTTTAAATTCCACAACCTCTATTTCACCCGGAAGCTGTTGCAGGCGAAGCAATATGGCTGGAAGTTCTTGCTGAGTAATATTGGCCATGTTTGAATTAATTTAACGCTTCATTTCGTACATCTACTTTGCCAGTTACTACTTCTGAAATTAAAGCTGTTTTGTATTCTTTGAGTAGTTCGATTTCTTGTTCGGTCTTAATCAGTATTTCTTCAAACCGCTTCAATTGCAATTCAATATATTTTATAATTTGATTTTGCTCATTTGGAGGAGGAAAAGGTATTGGTGTAGACTTCACTATCTCAGTATTTAAATTTGGTTGCCCATAACCGCTTACTTCATCGCGATATATTTTTGTATGAGTGGTGAAAAAGTAATACAGGTAATCTCTGGCCACAATCAGGTTCATAAAAGCAACAGATCCGTCATTAATTCCACCCCTTATTAAGGTAATACGTGGTACTCCCAATGTTGCCCCGCTATTAGACAAGATCAAAGTTTCAGGTTCAAGAATTCTTGTTTGTTTCGCTCCCTCCTCAGTTAAAAATGTTTCAGTATAATTAATGTATTTGCCAACAGCGTTTGTCACCTCTTTCACTGTGATCCAAGGCATATAATTTCCATTGAAAAGCAAAGGATCTCCAGCTGGTCTAGGTGACGCTCCTCTAATTACTTTGCTAACATACCCGACTTTTTTCACACTCCAATGCTCCGGAATCTCACCCAACCAATCAATGCCGCTATCTTTCATGGGCACATTGGGATCCACACCTTTTGTAACTGCATGGTTAATGATGGCGGTGCGTTCTTCCTGAAGAAGTTCTACTAGCTTTTCTTTTTTGCTGATGAGGCTATCGAGTTGTGAGGTTTTGTGATCGAGGTAGTTGGCGATGTTGGTTTGTTCTTTTAATGGGGGTACTGCTAACCATAAATTCTCCAATGCATTCATCCCAATATTTGGCTGAGTTCCAAATGTCCACGATGTTTCAACTTGTCTCCTGAACCAACCTGATTGAATCGAGTGATACATAAAGAAATTATTTATTTTCTCTTTATGAGCCCTGATTATTGCCAAGGGTGACCAAATTCCAAATTCTTCGGATGTATTGACCATTGCTGATTTTCCCGTAGTAGAACCAGACTTGCAAAATAAAATATCTCCCTTCAATACTTTTGATTTTTTGCAATATTCCGTATGCTGTTGAAATGAGATATTGCCTCTCTTATAATTTAAATCGATTATATTTTCTCTTATCGCTTCGGCAGAAATAAAAGGTACCCCTTCGTTCTTCCATTCTGGTGTTTCATGTGGACCATCTGTCACTTTTATTGCTACTAAGCTCTTAATTCTTAATCTATCCCAATGCTCTGGGATTTTACCTATCCATTCAATGCCGGAGTCTTTATAGGCTTCATATGTCTTCATGGTTAAGAGATAACTTCTTTAATTAATCCTTCTGTTTCTTCTTCCAATGCCAAAATATCTTTTCTGATTTCTTCTAATGAGCGGAGGGGTTTGTACTGATAAAAATACTTTGTGAAATTTACCTCGTAACCAACATTGGTTTTACTTTCATCTACCCAAGCATCGGCTACATGAGGTAACACCTCGCGTTTTATGTAAGCCTGTATATTTTCTTTCAATGGAATGTTTTCGGTATCACGCAAGCTGCTATCAGGTTTTGGTTTACCGTTTTTGTCGAGCACTACTTTTCCATTTTTTATTTCAGGCCGCTCCACCGTTACCTTGCTGTAACCAAAGTCTTTGTTATCAAATATTTTGCAATAGGCTCCATCTTTAAAGTCGCCATACATTTTTGTGATTTCAATAATGTGTTGCGGGCTTAGCTCATTTCGTTTATCGCCTAATGATTTGCTCATCTTTTTAAAGAAGTCAACCGCATTAATCAATTGCACTTTGCCTTTGCGCTTCTTGGGTTTATGATTGGAGATAATCCAGATGTAAGTACTGATACCTGTGTTATAAAATAATTGATTTGGTAAAGCGATGATGGCTTCTAACAAATCATTTTCAATAATCCATTGGCGAATGCTGCTTTCATTCTTTGTATTGCTGGGGCTACCAGAGAACAATGGTGAGCCATTAAATACGATGGCTAATCGTGATCCACCTTCACTCTCCGGTTTCATTTTGGCCATGAGGTGCATTAGGAATAAAAATGAACCATCGCTTACTGACGGTAGGCCAGCACCAAAGCGCCCGCCATGTCCTTTCTCTTCATGTTCTTTTCTAACCTTCTCTTCTATCTTCTGCCACTTCACTCCGAACGGTGGATTAGTGATGAGGTAATCAAAATGATTTTCTTCTAATTTATCTTCAGAGATGCTATTACCTTTCTTAATATTAGTAGCATTATGTCCTTTGATCAGCATGTCTGATTTACAGATGGCATACGACTCGGGATTTAACTCTTGACCAAATACTTCAAGGCGCGCATCGGGATTAAGCTCATTCAAATATTCTTCTGCTACTGAAAGCATTCCACCCGTGCCAGCACAGCAATCATAAATGGTTTTAACAATTCCTTTCTTCGTCAGGATATCGCGATCGTTTAAGAATAGAAGATCGATCATCAGGCGAATGACTTCGCGCGGTGTAAAATGTTCTCCGGCTGTTTCATTTGAGATCTCAGCAAACTTGCGAATAAGTTCTTCGAACATGTATCCCATTTCTATCGAAGAAATTTTTTCCGGATGAAGATCAATTTCTTGAAATCGTTTCAGTACAACGAACAACAAGTTAGCATCATCCATTTTAGTAATTTGATTATCAAAATCAAATTGCTCGATGATCTCTTGTGCCTGTTCGGAAAAGCCGTTTATGTAGTTCCTTAAATTAGCTGCAAGGTTGTTCGGATCAGCGATTAGCTTATCGAATGAATATTTGCTTCTGTTGTGAAATTTATAACCTGAAGCTTTGTTCAGGATGTCTTCAAAGTTCTTAATCTTTAAACTCTTCGACTGCTGATACTTTTCAAGAACCTTATCTTTCTTTTTCTCGAGGACACAATCAAGTCTTCTCAGCACTGTTAACGGAAGAATTACCTTACCATAATCGCTTTGTTTGTAATCTCCTCTAAGCAAATCAGCAATGGACCAGATAAAATTTGCTGATTCTTTAACGTTCTTCATTTATTAATAGTGTTTATGATTTTGTATAGCCATAAAATGACTTGCTATTACCTTTGGTTTGAAAAGGCATAAAATAACTGTCCAATATAGCCATCAAAAGTATATTGGCCTAAAAATTATGAATACTGAAATTACCATTAGCCAATAAGTTACTTAGTTTATCGATCAGAAATTTAAACAAGTTTTAATTAATTCGATTGTCTTTGGCATTTTACCAAAAAGAAAAAAGATTGGACATTTCCCAAAGCCGGTAGCGGGTACCGTTGCTACGGTGTTCTAAAATTCAGTTGTGGATAGATTCATTTTTGGGGTGGTGGCAGTGCAACAAATTACATCGCACATTATTTAATGCTATACAACATCGGGCATTGTTTTAAAATACTTTCGATCGATCGCTTTTTGAGCATAGATCAATGTAGTCCGAAGGTCTGCATGTCTAAGCGTTTTTTGAATATATTCCAGTGGAATTCCCTTATCATACATAATTTGACCTGCAGTATGGCGAAGGCTATGAGCAGTATATTTTCCGTTTACCAAATTCATCTTTACGAAATAATATCTGGCAAGACTAGCCACTTTCTGAACAGTCATCTTCGGAAACAACGCACCGCTGTAGATATCATATTCCTTTAGATACCTGCTCACTGATTCTCTACAAAACCTCAAAAATTTAATATCATCTTTTGATTTGGAAGTTTTACCTTTCCCCCAGACCCAAAGTTTCTTTTCCTTGAATTTGCAATCTAAAACTTGTAGCCGAGTGATTTCAATTGAGCGCAATCCATTTATTCCCATAAGAGATAGAATTGCCCTATCGCGAGATGATTCAGCTATTCGAAATAATCGATTCCGTTGAATAATTGTCAAGCTATCCTTGTGGTATTTATTCAATTCAACTTTGCTTGACTTCACTTTGATAGATGCGATTTCTTTTAATGAAAAGAGGCTAATCATCTTCAAACCTTTCTGCACTTGTCTTTCCTCTTTTGATAATTCAGAAGCTGACGAATAGTGATATTTAATTGCCCAATCACAAAATGCCTTCAACACTGACTTGTATAATCTTCGGCTATGGCTAGATAGGGTTGGGTAGTTGATAAATTTTTCTGCGGTTCGTTTATTGAAACCTTCAAGGTTGTTATCAATGAATTGAAAGTACTGGTTTAATATTGTGGCATAGGTAGATTTCGATTTTTCTCCGGTCAATCTATCTGCATTACTAATAAGAAATAGCTTAACATAGATATTGCCCAATGGTACTTTCTTTTCGTTTAGATCATTGACAACAAAATCAATCGAGCTTTCTTCTATAAATAGGCGGAAGCGTTTCAGCACTGATCTCAATGAAAACCCTTTGCCATCAGAATAACTATCCAATTGGGAGATTACAGATCCGCCTTGCTTGATTGTCCTCAAGAAGGTCTTTGCGTTCGTTAGGTATGTAGCAGTAGTTCCATATTTCCTATTAAGCCAATATTCATAGTCCTGGAGTACTCTAGAAGCTAGGGGAGTAGCCTTTCTAATTTTGGATGGACGCTTTGCGATTTTACTCATGAAATAAAGACATGCTGAGGAGCAAAAATTACATTAATTAATTCTTTACTAAATGTTATAAAGATATATTTATTTTCTAGTAAACGCTTCTATATTTATATACATTTTAATAGATATGAAAAAACTCCGAAAAAATATTGATCTAGATTCACAGACTGTTGCTGTTTTGCAAATTGAAGCTACTCTTAAAGGTCATGGGTCATTAAAACCATTTCTTGAAAAGCTTTTAATGGATTATGCGATTAAATGCATGGGGCAACGCAAATCCGTGTATAAGGAGCTTGTGAAAAATCAAGCCGGCAGCAAGGTAAAAGTAAAAAAGAGTAGAGTCAAAAGACTTGGTTCAGTGAAAAGGAAATAGGCAGTTATTTATTCTTCTTTCTCTGTTTGTCAAGGCGGGTCATGATGTCGCCCACTGGAATTCCGAAATAATCCGATATTTTAAATAGTGTGGTAATTGATGGTTCTGACAATCCCCGCTCTAGTCTTGAGATGTATGCTCTCTCTAGATCACAATTGTCCGCGACTTCCTTTTGACTGACGCCCATCTCATGACGGAAATCGGAAAGAATTTTTCCAAAATGTATTTTGATGCTATACACATTGGCAAATTCAATTTTTAATATAAATTTACGTGAGCACTATAGTGCTCATTTTCTCCAACCCATTAAACTCTAATGACATGACATTCCAAACCAACCCTCTGATTCCTCAGCTGGTCTCCGACAAAGATTTGTATCCTTTGTTTCTAAAGTTTTTCATGCGTCAAACTGGTTTCGCTATGTCCGTTGATTCTGGAAATGATTTTGCGATAAGTAATTCAAAAGTAAGATTCCTTAATAGCTTAAGCGCTCTTGTTATTGAATTGGATAAACGGATGGATCATGAAGAGACCCTTGATGTAGTTGAGGAACTTCTCATTCCGCACGTACTTAAATCGGTTAATCCGAGAAGCATTGCTAAATAGAATTGAGTATCCGAATTATCACTAATGGTTACAAATGGTCTAAAATAGACCCAGGTTGGTTACAATACTGGATTCTAACATTTCTGTTAATAAATATATTTGGATCATAGAATGGCAATATTGCTGCCGGATAATTCCCAATTTTTTTTTCGTTAGTCTCAGTTTGTTTTGCGCTTTATTCTTTGGATCAAATTCTGTCCTTTGTCTAGTAACACATAAAATTGTGAAGTGCATTCCAGGCATCTCAACCTAATTACCGTGATATTTACCGATTTAGTTTAACGACTTCGTTCTAAAGATTCACTGAAACCCAACATACATCCATGTATTGTCATAGAATCAAATAACCAAATAACAGAAATTGCCCTAACCGAAACAAACATAATATCATTATATAACTGTGGGTCAGCCACTTAGCCCAGAAAGAGTTATATAATTTATATTATGTTAAATAATAATGATTGACAAACTCTCCAGTTCGTAACTGGCAGATTTGGTTGGGGCATATATGAATGTATGTAATGGACAGTTAAAAATGTGCATAACAGTTTGTAATGAACTAGTAACAAAATGAAAACTGTTTGGTGTGGCGACCGAGATCTAGACCACTAAAGACTGTAGAGTGAGCATGAGATAACGGCAAAAGCTAGTTGGATCTTTGGGCCAAGCCTTGATCGTCAATCAAGACGGTTAGAGAATTTTTTGGTCAGATCATAGTTCATCTGCAGATCCATCCAATACATGGGGCTCGTATCGAATGCTTGACCAACGTGTTGGTTCACAGAAATATTCTAATGCGCGATCAAACAATTGCAAGAAATGCTAAGATAAATACCAACATCGACTGCCCTGACAATAAACCTTTATTATTGATGTGTTCTGATGGGTATTTTTACAGTAGAACAACGGTGCATGACGAAAGGTAATCGTCATCACTCAAAACAGAGCGGGTTGAACACCTTCTGTTAATTATGTAGCGCGGGGGGGAATTGAACCCCCCACCTCAGGGTTATGAATCCTGCGCTCTAACCAACTGAGCTACCGCGCCATTTGTATTTCCTCTTCAGGGTAAGATTCACAACATCTTCCATTTTCGGAGCGCAAACTTACAAAGTTGATCCCACTTTTCACACCCATGATCAAACATTCTATTTCTTTCTACTTACATAATTAAAGTTGTAGTTCTAAATTGATCCTTTATTTTTGCCTCCCTGTTTTTAAACTATGGCACACGAGAATATATCACGTTGGGTAGCACAAATTGCGAAAGAGCTTTCCATACCCGTAAAGAACGTTGCGGCTGTAGCCGAACTTTTGGAAGAAGGTGGTACCATTCCCTTTATTTCGCGCTATCGCAAAGAAATGACTGGAAGTCTTGATGAAGTTGCCATTGCGGCCATTCGCGATAGAATAGAACAGTTGGGCGAACTTGATAAACGCAGGGAGACGATTATAACCTCGATAGAGAAGCAAGGTAAGTTGACACCTCAGCTCATGCAATCAATTGTAAGCGCTGAAACGCTTGCCGAGTTAGATGACATTTACCTTCCGTATAAACCAAAAAGAAAAACACGCGCCAGCGTAGCAAAAGAAAAAGGTCTTGAACCGCTAGCTCAAAAAATAAAAGATCAGGAAAATATTGATTTGAAGTCGTTCTCCAATTCGTTTATTGATGAAGAAAAAGGTGTGGCTACTGTTGAGGAAGCACTTGATGGCGCGCGCGATATTATTGCAGAATGGATCAGTGAGAATCCTGAAATACGGAAATCTGTTCGTGAATTATTTTGGAAAGAAGGTGCCATTGAATCCAAGGTTTTAAAAACGAAAGAAGCGGAAGGCCAGAAATTTAAAGATTACTTTGAATGGACTGAATCGATTTCAAAGACTCCATCACATCGTTTACTTGCCATGAGGCGCGGAGAGAAAGAAGGTATTCTCGCGTTGGATATTTTTCCACCGGAAGATGCCGCAATCGAAAAAATAGAAAAGCAAATCATTACCGCTGCAAACGAATCAGCAAATCAAATTAAGTTGGCTGCTAAAGACAGTTACAAGCGTCTGCTTCGTCCTTCTCTTGAAACAGAGATTCGGATGGAAACGAAAATGAAGGCAGATGAAGAAGCGATAAAGGTATTTGCGGGCAACCTAAAAGAATTGTTGCTCTCTGCCCCATTGGGTCAAAAAAATGTATTGGCGCTCGATCCAGCTTTTCGCACAGGGTGCAAAGTAGTTTGTTTGGATCGCC
>JBBRFY010000174.1:0-10082 GCA_038241205.1 Cytophagales bacterium | reverse complement strand
ACCTGCGCATATGATCCACGTACTTTCAAGAATGAAATAAAATCGGGCAACTTAAGAGCCTCTGAAAGAACACCACTCAAAGAAACAGAAGGATAGAACCCAACATTATTCTTTGAAGGTAAAGTTGAGTTTTTATCCCATCGCCCAGTAACAGAAAGATTCAACCAATCCTTAAAAGACGCATCAACAAACCAATATCCACTCAAGATCGACATCGGTGCTTTGTAATTATAAGCTTTGATCGGGTTCAAAGAATTATCGAAGGTGTAAGCACCCGGTGTAAGCGATGAAGCTGGAACATTCAAATAATCCGTTGTAATGTAACTCGATTGATAATCATAGGTACGTAGATTTCCGCCTACTGATGCGGTAAGATGAAGATCGGTTGTTATTTTCTTATTGAATGTAGCCAACACATCAGTGTTGTTCTCAAACAAATTCCGATGATCTTCACGATAATCACCTTTGGCCTGCTCACGTCCATAAACAGTGGCTGAGTACGGAAACTTCTCTGTGCGAAGGATGTCATATGTTGTAATGGCTGTTCTTCCCATCAATTCCAAATAGTCAGTTACCTTATATTTCAACAACATGTTTCCATAGATGTCGGTTTTATTGTGGCTGCGTAGCCATTCGTAGGTTAAAAAGTAAGGATTGTTGTAGCGGGTGTAGTCAGGATAAATTTGCTGAACACCTTCTTTACCCGGTTGCCAATAATTTTTCATATCATCAATGTCCCAATCTGCACCACCCCAAATAATGATGTTGTAGATCATGCTGTTAGGTCCGTATTGAACATCAGGAAAATTAGGCGTGTATTGACGATTGTAATTGATGTTTGATTCAAACCGAAGTTTTTCTGAAAAATCAAAGCCTGTTGATACGTTAAAGTTATCACTGTTTAGCTGTGTGTTTGGGACCTGACCTTTTTGATAAGAATGTGTATATGAAAAACGTAAGTCATACTTATCGCCACTTGCTGAAATAGCAATGTTATTGGTAGAGAGTAATCCCGATTCTAAAAATCGATTAAGATTATCTTTACCACGTGCTACCCAAGGAGTAGGTTTGATATTACCTTTAAATGTAGTTCCACTTGGAAAAGTTGTAGTGTATTCAGTATCGGGCGTATATGCTCCATCATATTGCGGAATTAGCTGGCCGTTAAATTTTGGTCCCCAGATGTCGTAATCTGAATCGTACAAACCACCGCCTTTTCCATCAGCATAAGCATAACGTCCATGATCGCCAGGGCCATACTCATCCTGAACTTTTGGAATGGTGAGGAATGAATTCTCCCACATGGTCGAAGAATTGAAATCAACATTAAAACCTCTCTTATCTTTTGATCCGCGTTTAGTTGTAATGATGATAGCACCGTCAATACCACGAGATCCATAAAGTGCAGAAGCCGATGGACCTTTTAGCACGGTGTAACTTTCAATATCATCAGGGCTTATGTTCCACGTATCGGAAACCAACGGAACACCATCAACCACGAAAAGCGGAGAACGTCCACGAAGAGAAATGGCTGGCGCACCTAATACTTCAGAAGAAACACCAATGTTTAAACCAGCAACTTTACCTACTAATGAATTGATGGCATTTGGTTCGCGAGCCTTAATTAAATCCTGACCTTTTACTTCCTGAATAGCATAACCGATTTTGGATTTATCCTTTTCAATACCAAGAGCTGTAATAACAACTTCATTTAATTGACGAGCATCCGTTGCCAAGACAACATCAACGGTGCTGCGTCCTGCGAGAGATACCTCTTGTGTCATATAGCCCACAAAAGAAAAAAGAAGAACACCATCAGAAGATGGAACGGAGATTGAAAACGCTCCATTAGCATCGCTAATGGTTCCTTGCGTAGATCCTTTCACTAAAATATTTACACCTGGTAATGGTGAAGCATCTTCACCTGCTGTTACCTTACCGGTTACCGTTGTCTGTGCATAACTTGCACAAACAAGCATGAGGCATGCTGCTGCAGTGAGCAACGTATGCAAGGGTCGAAATGCTAAAGAAGGCACTCTCTTTAGTAAATTTTTTTTCATAATTTTTTTTTTTGGTTTAGAGTTGTCTACTACTCAATAAGCATCAGCGACACATCGCTATTAGTTGTGCACTGCTAATATGATTTGTCAAAATAATTTCAGAACTGCACGAGCCTTTCTAAATTCTATTATTAGACTGATGTTCTTTTGCGCGATCAAAGGTGGGCAAACACCTTGACGTTTTGTTTAGTAAAATATTACGGCTGCATTAATCTTTAAAACCGAAAGTGAAAATTGAGTGAAGGTTTCTGATAGTGATTAATAGTAAACTTTGAATTTTCAGTCAGGGACAACATTATACGCGTAACATTGATTTAACGTGTTTCAACTACAAATAACAGCAATCATTTTAGTCCAACATTTTTATATGTTTACAATCAGTAAACAAAAAAGATATGGTGGATAATGAAGTAGTATCGCGCATCGCACAAAAAATTCGCACAACACGATTGAAAAAGAATTTAACGATTCAACAACTTGCTACGCGTACTAAAGTAAGCAAGGGCTTACTTTCTAAAATAGAAAATTCTCGCACCATACCTTCACTCCCTGTGTTTGTAACACTCATTCAATCGTTAGATATTTCCTTAAAAGAATTTTTTGAAGACATGGTGTTAATAAATGGAAAGGATTACTTACACATAAAAAAAGATCAATATACTTCTGTGGAACGTGAAGGCAGAGAGGGCTTTCACTATCAGTATATCCTTTCACAGAACATTACGAATTGCACAATGGATGCCGTATTGTTAACACTTGAACCTGGAGCAAAAGGAAACCCAACCACAACCGATGGCTTTGAGTTTAAATATATGCTAAGCGGAAATTGTGAATATCAAATCAACAATGAAATAATAAAAGTAGAAGAAGGCGATTCTATCTATTTTGATGCTTCTGTTCCACACTTACCTATCAATCGATCAAGAAGAAAAGTGATGATGCTGGTGATCTATTTTATTCTACCAAAGTGATTTTTAAAAGTGACCTACATTATATTATCGTCATTGCGAAATGCAGCTAGGGATTGCGTGGTGGAGTGAAGCAATCCCCTGGCTACGAAGTGCGCACGCGGTAGGCTGAGGATTGCTTCGTCAGCATGTCCCGTTTTTTGGCGGGACGCATCCTCGCAATGACGCGTTAAAAAAAACTACAACTGGTCAATCACTTCTTCCGCCAACCCAAAACTCAACGTCATCCCCGCACCGCCAAGTCCGGTAACGATGGTAACATTTGGTTCAGGTTTCAAAATCAAATCGATGTTACCTTGCACTTTTGGGTAGACACCATGCCACCGCTCTGTAATTCTTAAATCCTTCAATTCCGTAAAGTCATATAAGTAATTCAAAATAATCTCATTCACCGCTTCACTATCAAAAGGCTCTACCGTTTTGCCATACTGATGGGAATCGCCAATGATCAATTCGCCCATTTCATTTTGCGCTAACAATACGTGCACGCCATGTTCTTTAAAATCGAATGATGTACGATCATAACGCGCATCAACCTGAGCAAGCGATTTACATTTTGCAAACGCTGCATAATGGCGAAGCGTTAAACCTGCACAAAGCGTTGGACCAAGGATAAACGGTTTTTCAGGAATAGCTTTCATCATTTGAAGTTTGCATTTTGAAACAGGTTGTAGATCAAAAACTTCCGGATACAACGTTTCAAAGTCTGCACCACTGCAAACCATTACCTTATGTACATGCCAGCTTTCGCGGGCTGTCTTTATTATAGGTAATGCAATTTCTGTTACTACATGTCCGAACTTCAGAATCAATCCATACTTCGCTTCAAGCCATTGTGGAATTTTTCGAATGGCCTCGCGTGCGTAAACCGTTCCTTCTGTGGCACTCCACAAACCACCCTTTAATCCTTGATGTTTTATTATGGGAGATTTTTCTTTCACCTCTTTGGGTGATAGCAAATTAAATTGATAAGGAGAATCTTTATAAAGTTCAGCAAACTCTTGCAACACATTCCATTCATCTTCATGATACACAACATGAAGCGATCCATTATCCTTCATCCAAAAACCAGCTTGCTTTGAAACGTTTTCCCAATGGATTCGGCTACGCAACGCGCGGTCTAATCCAACACCCGGTTCTTGCCCGATGGGCCACACCAATCCGAAATTTCGAACCGAGGCGCCAACAGCAAATTGTTCGCGTTCAAACAACACAACCTTATATCCTTTCCTCAACGCCATGTACGCATGGGCTAATCCAACTATTCCAGCTCCTACTATTGCGATGTCTGCTTTACGTTCCATGGTTTAAGTTCCAAGTTTAAGATTCAAGGTTCAAAGTTTCAGGTTTGAAGTTTCGAGTTTAAAGTTTCGGGTTCAAAGTTTCGCAATTGATTGGATATGGAACAGTCAACCAGTTTTATTATTTTGTTAAGGTTTAAATTTTTTTCCTCATCCAATAACTAAATCCTCCAAACCATTTACCTTAGGACGTTGAACCTGAAACTTTGAACTATAGTAATTTTCATACTCACAGCAATTACTGCGATGGCAAGGGTGAATTAAGTGATTACGTTCTCGAAGCTAAATCG
The DNA here is from genome assembly GCA_038241205.1 of Cytophagales bacterium. Lineage (GTDB taxonomy): Bacteria > Bacteroidota > Bacteroidia > Cytophagales > Cyclobacteriaceae > Chryseolinea. The sequence goes on along the minus strand of JBBRFY010000174.1, from coordinate 5,463 downwards.
AAGAACATGCTCAGTCTCGGGTTTTCATCGCATGCGCCCATTCCGTTTCCGTGCAAATGGTGTTTGAAAACGGAAGAACTTTCACAATACCTTCTTGCTGTTGATCAACTCAAGGAAAAACACAAAGACATCGATCTTTATAAAAGTCTGGAAATTGATTTTATTCCAGATGTAATCTCACCTTCTAATTTTTCCAGTGAATTAGATTATACCATCGGCTCCATTCACTTTATAGAAAAACTTCCGGATGGAACACCCTGGGAAATTGATGGATTGCATACTTTATTTTTAGAAGGGTACGAGAAAATTTTTCGCTCAACTATAAAAGCGGTAATCACTCGGTACTTTGAGTTAACCCGGTTGATGGTTACATCCTCCTCTCCTACCATCATCGGGCACATCGATAAAATAAAAATTCAAAACGTAGATGGAAAGTTTTTCAATGAGAACGATCAGTGGTATCAAGATGAGGTAATCAAAACATTAAACGTCATTCAGCAATACGGAGGAATTATTGAAGTGAATACCCGCGGGTTGTATCAAAAGAAATCAACAACGCCTTATCCAAGTCCGTGGATGTTGGAACAAATTCTGAAAAAGAAAATACCGATTACACTTAGTTCAGATGCGCATCATCCTACAGACTTAACAAATCAGTTTCCAGAAACAGCAACACTACTTTCAAAGATCGGATTTACAAGCCTCACCATTTTGCACGAAGGAAAATGGAAACCTTATTCTTTTAATTCGCATGGTATTAAAATCGTCTGAACATTTTATTACACGCTGGCTTCGTGATGCCAATCCCGTTTGGTTTACACTCTATGCATCTGTTTCTGCATTTTGTTTATACACTTGTGTTTACGCTTTTCGAAAAACTTTTGCTGTTGCTACGTTCGATGGTATGGCATATTTTGGAATAAGCTATAAAGGCTTATTAGTCATCTCACAGGTACTGGGATATGCATTGTCTAAATTCATTGGCATTAAAATTATCTCTGAGTTAAAAGCAACCTCACGCTCTGTTGGAATTTTATTAATGGTTTCCATTGCCGGAGTTTCCTGGTTGTTGTTTGCGTTAGTTCCTGCTCCTTATAATATAGTGTTCTTGTTTACAAATGGATTACCGCTGGGTATGGTGTGGGGAATGGTGTTCGGTTACCTAGAAGGCAGAAGAATGACCGAGGTATTAGGCGCAGCACTCTCTGTTAGTTTTATTTTTTCTTCTGGGCTTTGCCGTTCCGTTGGTGGATACATTATTCGCGATTGGAGTGTCTCTGAAACCTGGATGCCTTTTGTTGCCAGTCTTGTTTTTATTTTACCGCTTCTTATTTTCCTTTGGTTGATTGATAAAGTTCCAACTCCTTCTGCATTAGATGAAGAACTTCGCACGAAACGAAAGCCCATGGATAAAGCTGAGCGGAAAGATTTTATAAAAAGTTTTCTTCCGGGAATCATCTTCTTTGTTATTACTTACATGTTACTCACCATCTTCCGTGATTTTCGCGATAACTATTCGGCAGAAGTTTGGAAAATATTGGGCTATGGAAATTCGCCCGGAATTTATACAAGCACAGAAGTTCCCGTCTCGATTTTAGTATTGATAATAATGGGTAGCCTCATGTTGATCAAAAACAATAAGCTTGCGCTGATGATTAACCACATCATCATTGCCATGGGAATGATTTTGATTGGAGTGAGTACCTATTTATTTGAACAAGAAATGCTTGAACCCACAACATGGTTCATTCTGATTGGACTTGGATTGTACATGGGTTATGTACCTTTCAATAGTATTTTCTTCGATCGATTGATTGCCGCTTTTCGGTATACGGGCACCGTAGGATTTATTATGTATGTGGCAGACTCCTTTGGATACCTTGGAAGTATGAGCATCATTCTGCTGAAAGAACTAGGACATCCACAGCTAAGCTGGTTGAGTGTTTTTATATCTTCCGGTTATGTCATCTCTGTTGTGGGAACGGTTTTGATTTTTGGCTCCATGATTTATTTCCACCTCAGACACAAACAATGGAAGGCAACTAATACCTAGCGAGCAGATGATCTTCATTTTTCAATTGAAGATCGTTATAGAATTTAATAATCACGATAGCATTGGCTGAGGAATTCGGATTGAGTCTATGCTCATCTATAAAAACAGACAATATATTTCCGCATGATTCCAGAAGTTGGGGATAGATCTGAGTTCTGAATTTTAGTAAGTCTGTGAGTTGCTCGTTGTGATAAATGTAATAAAGATAACCGTCCGCATCAGAGGGAGTAGTACCCGTAAATGATTTTTGCTTGCGATAAATACTTACTTCACCCCGCAAAACAATTTCTAATAACTGATGATGATTAAAAAGTCCTGTTTCTTTTAAGGAGATAAATTTGCGATTGATGCTTGCTTCGGCATCATAAAAATAAAGTGAATAAATTTTATGCGCAGGATATACCTCTACCTTTCCGTTGCTTCGATGAAGAATCAAATCGTACTCAGGCTCAATAGAAATTTCGCCCGTCAAAACTTCTCTTGATTTTAAAACAACAGACCCTTCATACCACACCACTGCCTTGGCAAAAACGAAAACCGAGTTGAGTAAGAGTAAACAAAAAAGTATGTATCGTTTCACATCATGTTAATTTGGTTAACATGAATTTAACAATACGTTAATACAAATGCAATATTATTTTATTTCCAGAATTTCGAGGAGTGCGGGGATGTCCTTAATCAAATGAGTATGGTTTTCTTTTCGAAGTTCTTCTTCCGAAAATGCACCGGTTGTAATTCCAATTACCAAACCACAACCGGCCGCAGTACCTTCCTGTAAATCAGAAACTGTATCGCCTACCTTTGTTACACAACGCGCATCGCTCACACCGGTAAGTTGCATGGCCTTAAAAATTAAATCCGGATGAGGCCTTCCTTTCGCAACTTCATCACTCGCTACACTTGCGTCAATTAAATTATTCTCTACCCAACCCAGTCTCGCCAACAATGCATCCACTATTTGTCGATCAAAACCTGTATCGACAACTACTTTTAGTTTATTCTCTTTCAACTTTCTGAACGTTTCACTCACGCCAATCTTCTCTCCTACTCCAGGATCATTTTTATAAAATGAAATCATACTGTCAACAAAAGCCTCATGAATTTCACTAATCCAGTTTTCTGTAATCGGCAACGATCCATGATAACGCTGTTCCAGCAAGGCACGAATGGCAACTGGCTTAGGGATTCCCATTACCGCGTTCGCATCTTCAATAGAAATCGAAACATCAAAGCCTGCCAATGCTCGTTGCAAAACACGATGTACATCTTTATTATCTTTCACTGTAGTTCCGGCAAGATCAAAAACAACAAGTTCAATTGGCTTCATAGTTTAATTTTTTTGCAAGTTATCATCAGCAGAATCATTCGAGTGCCAAGCAAGATGAATCTTACTTTAATTTTCTAAACGTATCAAAGTTAAACTTAACGCTATGGTAATACATTCATTACTATTTTAGTTTTTCAAATTATTCTTGTCATGAATATTAGTCCCAATGCAGTGGTAGATGAAATTTTTAAACTCTATGAAAAGTTTGGTCATGCTGATTATATTGGCGAACCTGTATCTCAACTTGAACACATGTCGCAGTCTGCACAACGTGCAATGGAAGAAGGGTTTGATGATGAAGTTATTCTTGCCGCATTCTTTCATGATATCGGACATATCTGCGTGATGAGCAATGCGGAAAATAATATGGATGGCTTGGGTATTAGAAGTCACGAAAAAATAGGAGCCGATTTTTTACGGGAGAAAGGATTTTCTGAAAGGATAGCACAATTGGTTGAACATCACGTACAGGCAAAACGATATTTAACGTTTAAGAATTCTGATTATTTTAAGAACCTTAGTGTAGCCAGTAAGGTAACACTCAGTTTTCAAGGTGGAGTAATGAGCGCGGAAGAAGCCATTGCCTTTGAAAAAAATCCGTTGTTTGAAACAAGCATACGCATGCGCCAGTGGGATGAACTGGCAAAAGAAATAGAAATACCTGTTCTTGATTTAAATGTGCTGAAAGAAAAAGCGGTCGCCATTCTTTCGAGATAGCGACCACTTTTGTTTTGAAAAAAAACTTTTTATTAATACTGTGAACGAACTTTCTCCATTGTATTTTGTTAATTGTAAAAAATTTGATTACGCATTTTTTCCGATACAATTCAAATCGTTAAACGCTTCTTCCAAACGTTTTACAAAATTCTCCTCGCCTTTGCGCATCCAGTTACGATTATCATAGAATTTTTTGTTTGGCTTGTCTTTTCCTTCCGGATTGCCAAGTTGAGTCTGCAAGAAAGCCTCATTTTTCTGATAGAAACCTAATACACCTTCCCAGAAAGCCCACTGCATATCGGTATCAATATTCATTTTGATAACACCATAGTTCAATGTTTCTGCTATCTGTTCTTTTGGTGATCCACTTCCTCCATGAAAAACAAAATACACTGGCTTTGCATCATCAGCCAAACCTAACTTAGAACAAATAAATTTCTGACTGTTGCGTAAAATCTCAGGACGTAGTTCCACATTACCCGGGCTATATACGCCATGAACATTACCAAAAGAAGCCGCCACTGTAAACAACGATCCAATTTTCTTCAAGGCTTCAAAGGATTGATAAACGTCTTCTGGCTGAGTGTATAATTTATCATTCTCAACACCCGAATTATCAACACCATCTTCTTCACCTCCGGTAATACCCAATTCTATTTCTAAGCTCATGCCCAATTTGGCAATGCGCTCAAAATATTTCACAGAGATTTCAATATTTTCATGCAAAGGCTCTTCGCTAAGATCTAACATGTGCGAACTAAAAAGTGGCACACCATTTTTTGCTTTGTATTCTTCACCTGCTGATACTAATCCATCAATCCAAGGCAACCATTTTTTTGCTGCATGATCAGTATGTAAAACCACCGGCACACCATAATGCTTGGCAACCGTGTGAACATGCAAGGCACCACTAATAGCACCCGAAATATTTGCCTGAAGATTTTCGTTCGGCATACCTTTACCGGCATAGAACTGAGCACCTCCGTTACTAAACTGAATAATAACAGGAGAGTTTACTTTCGCGGCTGTTTCCAACACCGCATTAATAGAACTTGTACCTGACACGTTTACGGCAGGCAATGCGAATTTATTTTCTTTTGCATCGTCATAGAGGTCTTTCAACTCCTCGCCAAATAATACTCCGGCTTTGTATTTCGTCATGGTGGTAAATTTAATTCGGGTGCAATAATAACATTCTTAGTTCTAAAGCCCACGCCCAATTTTCTATTAATTTAATAGCGTTGGTCAGTCTTTTCTTTGTTGTATCATACGATTCAAAGACAAATCATCGTTTCAAGACTATTCACACGTTTGAAGTGCAAACTTGCTGACCGATAAAACTTTTAAGTGGGTTGATCACTCCATA
>JBBRFY010000173.1:0-10136 GCA_038241205.1 Cytophagales bacterium | reverse complement strand
TATACAAAGCAAGTTTAGGCGAAATGGATTATGACAATCTTAAAATACATTCTGTTATTGATAGCTCTGCTAACGCAACTTTGAATTTAAAGAAAGGGTACATTACTGTGCGAGGCGTTGAAGAATTTAAAGTAAGCGATTCCTTAAATGTGCGCATTAATCCTGACAGCAGCGTTATCACCATTCTTCAAAACCGTGATATTAAATTTGACGGCACCATCAATGCCGGCAACTTCGAAATTAGCGGAAAGGGGTTTACCTTAAAATATGATAGTTTTTTTATTGCATTAACACATATTGATTCCATCAATTTTTATGTCACAGAAAAAAATTCAAAGGGACAAAACATAAGACGAAAGGTAAACAACTCAATGGTAGGCGCAGATTCTACAGCTGCTGCTGCAGGAGATTTGGGTGATGTTTCAAAATCATCGGGAACACTTTTCATTAGCCGAGCCAACAATAAATCTGGAAAAAGTAAGCTACCAAACTACCCTCGGCTTGATGCCACAACGGGGGGCGTAATCTATTTCGATCGCGAAGAAGTATTGAGTGGTGCGTACGACCGCTCTATGTTTTTTGTAATTCCTCCTTTTAAACTCGACAGCTTAAATGATGCTGACCCTTCGTCTATAAATTTCGAAGGTATGTTCGTTTCGAGTGGCATGTTTCCCAACTTCAAAGAAAAGCTGCATACCATGCCCGACAAGTCGCTGGGTTTTGATCATATTATTCCAAAGGCAGGGTATCAAATGTATAAGGGCGATGCCAATATAAAAGGAGAGCTTACTATGAACAATCGCGGTTTGCGTGGCAGGGGTAAAATAGATTACCTGGCGGCAACCGTTAGTTCTTCCGATTTTATTTTTTATCCCGATTCGGTTTTAGCAAAAGGATCGAACGCAAAAATTTCAGCTAAGCAATTTGGTGCAGTGGCCTTTCCGCAGGCATCACTCTCTGATTTTGAAATGAAATGGTATCCGAAAAATGATCAGATGAAATTAAAAAATCTGAAAGCGCCATTTCACTTCTATGATTCAACCGCACAAATGCAAGGTACCGTTACCATTTCGAAAGATGGTGTTGCTGGCGCAGGAAAATTAGAAACACGCGGAACAGAATTAATTTCCCGCAACATGAATTTTACCGAAAAAGAATTTGGCGCACGCCATGCCCGATTCAAAGTAAACTCTCCCGACCCGACAAAACCTTTACTCGCGGGTAATGACGTGCGATTGAAATTTAATCTCGAACAAAATTATGCTGATATTAGTCCGGAGATTGAAGGTGCTGCGGCTATTGATTTCCCTTTTGCACAATTCAAAACATCTATACCAAAAATGAGATGGGATTTAAATGCTCAAAAAATTATGATGAGCAAAGATCCGAATGTGCCTATAGAAAGTTCTTATTTCTACACTACACGCAAAGATTTAGACTCGCTTCGTTTTAATGCAGAGAGTGCAGTATATGATTTAAAAACGCAGCAGTTAAAAGTGAGCGGCATTCCTTACATTATTGTTGCCGATGCCAAGATAACACCCCAAAATAATGAAGTGTTGATTTTGGAAAATGCGAAAATTGGAACGCTTACGCACACCACCATTGTAATGGATACGCTGAATGGATACCACAGATTAACAGAAGGTGTTGTTGATATTATCTCCCGAAAAGAATTTTCAGGTTATGCTACCTATCAATATGTAAATCTTCTAAGCGATACGTTCGCTATAAAGATGACCGATTTTCATTTGGAACCCATTACCGATGGAGAAAAAACGAAGCGATCATCTAAAAGAAAGTCATCGCTCGCCACAATGCAAACGGTAGGAACCGGGGCGGTAATTGACAAAGCAAATCTTGTGTTAGGTGCGGGTATGTTTTATAAAGGAGACATGACCATGTATGCTACACGCCCAGCGCTACAACTTAAAGGGTATGTGAAGCTTGACATTAAAAAAATTAAAAATTATAATAACTGGATTCGCTTCGAACAAAGCGGAGATGAAACTGAAGTGTTAATTGATTTTGATAAAGCCGTTAACGAAGAGGGCAGACGCGTTAACGCTGGTCTTCATGTTGGGTCAGACAACGATCTTTACATTACCTTTCTTAACGATAAGAAGAATGAAGACGATGAAGATTTTTATCAACCCCGCGGAACATTATACTACGACACTGCTTCACGCGAATTTAAAATTGAAGACCGCGAAAAAGCGTTGGGTAATAAACTTTCCGGAAAAGTATTTGCCTATAACGATAAAACCATGCAAGTGCGTTTCGAAGGGCCTATCAATCTTTTTAAAGGCAGCAAAGATTTTAATGTTACGGCATCCGCCATCGGGCAAGGTAATATGGAGACCAATGAGATTAAGATGAATTCCTTTGTGATGATTGACACAAATGTTCCTTTCACCGCGTTTGAGTTAATGGCAAAACAAATTGCAGATGTCATTAAAAATGAAGGTGCTGAAGAAGGACTTGGAGATCAAACAGAGTTGCTCTATAAAATCGCAGATATTGTTGGTGAACGAACCGTAAAAGATTTTGAACAGAAAAGTTTACAAGGCTATGTTTCACTCGGCACCATTGCTCAGTTGGCAAAACCGTTAGTGTTCTCTAATGTAAATCTTAAATGGTCGCCCAAGCAAAAAGCATTTTTCAGTGAAGGAACATTGGGCATGTCTAACATTGGACGAACGGATATTAATGGAGCCTTTGAAGGCTTTATGGAAGTACGGAAAACGGAAGACGGTGCACCCGTGCTTCATGTTTTTATAAAAGCATCGCCAGAGGCATGGTTCTATTTTGGATTTGAAGACAATCGACTTTTAGTGCAATCTTCCAATTCAGAATTCAACAGTGTTATTTCAAAGAAAACCAATGCAGGTAAAGCCAAGATTGGCGAAGTAGCATTTCTTCCCGGAAGTGATGATGAAACACTTGCTTTTATAAATCGCTTTCGCAAAACATATTATGGCATTGATGTTCCCTACGATTTAAACGAAGGCTCTACAGCTGAGAAAAAGAAAACTCCCGAAGAAGAGAAGAAGAAAGAGGATGATGGGTTTTAGGTTGCAAACGTGAATCGTGAATCGTTAATTGTTAATTGTTAATTGTGAATGGAATGTTCTAAGCCGCAATGTATGTTGTTTGTACAATCTGTGTGAAGCGTGGGGCCTGCAGCGTGAAGCCTCTTTGCCGGAGCAAAAATTGATTATCCATTAAAGTATTGTCCACTAAATTCGCATATCTTAATTTGCACACTTAATCTCATTTACCTATGGTTAAAACATATATTGATTCAAATAAAGATCGATTTCTATCGGAGCTTTTCGAGTGGCTTCGCATACCTTCTGTTAGTGCAGATAGTCGCCACAAAGGTGATGTGCGTAAGGCGGCAGAATATTTAAAAGAAAAATTTACATCTGCCGGAGTTGACTCGGTAGAGGTCTGTGAAACAAAAGGCCATCCCATCGTCTATGCCGAAAAAATAATAGATGCTTCATTACCTACGGTTTTAGTCTATGGACATTACGATGTTCAGCCTGCTGATCCCTTAAATTTGTGGGACTCACCACCCTTCGAACCCGTTGTAAAAGACGATAAAATTTATGCGCGCGGAGCATGCGATGATAAAGGGCAAGTGTACATGCACGTAAAAGCATTTGAAGCTATGATTAAATTGAATCTGCTTCCATGCAATGTAAAGTTCATGGTAGAAGGTGAAGAAGAAGTTGGTTCTGACAACCTCGGTACTTTCGTGAAAGAAAATAAAGCGAAGCTGAAGGCTGATATTATTTTGATATCCGACACGTCAATTATTTCTTTAGATCATCCGTCAATTACTACAGGGTTGCGTGGTTTAAGTTACATGGAGGTAGAAGTAACAGGACCAAATCGCGATTTGCATTCTGGTGTTTATGGCGGGGCAGTAGCAAACCCTATTAATATATTGTGCGACATGATTGATTCATTGCACGATGAAAACGGTCGTGTAACCATTCCTGATTTTTATGATAAAGTGGCAGAGCTTACATCGGCACAACGTGAAGCAATTAACAAAGCTCCTTTTAATTTAAATGATTATAAAAAGGATTTAGACATTGATGATATTAAAGGAGAGAAAGGCTACACAACGGTTGAGCGCACGGGCATAAGACCAACATTAGATGTAAATGGAATTTGGGGAGGTTATACCGGAGAAGGAGCGAAGACTGTTCTTCCTTCAAAAGCATCAGCAAAAATTTCAATGCGTTTAGTTCCCAACCAAGTAAGTGCAGAAATAACAACCTTGTTTACGAAACATTTTGAATCACTCGCTCCAAAATCAGTTAAGGTAAAGGTAATCGCACATCATGGTGGTGAACCTGCTGTTACGCCCACTGATTCTCCATCGTATAAAGCTGCAAGCAAAGCCTTTGAAGAAGTGTGGGGCAAAACACCAATACCAACACGCGATGGCGGAAGCATTCCGATTGTTGCATTGTTCAAAAAAGAACTTGGACTGGATACGGTATTGATGGGCTTTGGATTGGATAGCGATGCAATACATTCTCCCAATGAACACTACGGCATTAAAAATTTCTTGTTAGGTATTGAAACGATTGTGGCGTTTTATAAACACTTCGCTAAGAAGTAAAATTTTTAACCGCAGAGAACGCAGAGTTTCGCAGAGATATTTTTTTAAATGACACGAGTAGGTGATTAGGTTTAAAAGTCCATAAGGGAATGATTTGATTCAACTACCCTTTAGCTTTTTTCGATAGCGCTCGTATTTCTCTGAGTTCCTCCGCGTTTAAAATCTTACCGCAGAGAACGCAGAGTTTCGCAGAGATATTTTTTTAAGTGAATAGTCGGTGACTAATTTAAAGTCCATGTGGCAATGACTTGATTCGTGCCCGTTATTTTTTTAATGCCGGTCATAACTTTGCGCACTTTGCGTGTATTCCTCTGCGTCCTCTGCGTGAACGCATTTTTTGCAAAGGCTGCAATGTTTCGATTAGAAATTAAAACAAACTCAAATTACCTCCTCTTCTAAATTTCGTAAGATCATACGCTGGCATCGTTCTGCCTTGAAAATATTTTTTCTTTGATGCCCGATAAAGTTGATGAATTGAATCAGCAAAGTTTCCTTCTCCGTGCATGCGCCTGCCAAATTGTGAATCGTTTACATTACCTCCATGCATGTCGCTTATCTGATGCCACACTTTTTCAAATCGATCAGGAAAATTCTTTCGCAACCAATCTTCAAAAATATTTCCGATAGAACCATTCAATCTCACGATTGTCATTCCAACATTTTGTGCACCATGATCGGCAGCAGCCTTAAGAATGTTTGGAATTTCATGATGATTTAATCCTGGAATGATGGGCGCATTCATCACACCAACCGGCACTCCCGCTTTTGCTAACGCCTCTACAGTTTGAAGTCGCTTCGTTGCACTTGCCGTTCGTGGTTCCATCTTTCTGCGTAAATCTTCATCTAGTGTTGTTATCGAAATATAAACGTGAACTAGATTTTCGCTCGCAAGGTCTTTAAGCAAATCCAAATCGCGCAGAATCAAACTGTTCTTTGTAATCATTCCTACCGGATGTCGGTATTGGGCAAATACCTTTAGAAGTGAGCGCGTAATTTCTAATTTCTTTTCAACGGGTTGATAACAATCTGTGTTTCCGCTTACGCTGATTGGAACCGGCTGCCAAAGGGGATGAAGAATACATTTCTCCAATAAGGTGGCGGCATTTCGCTTCACAATAATTTTACTCTCAAAATCCAGTCCTGCACTAAAGCCCCAATACTCATGTGTATTTCTTGCATAACAATAAATGCATCCATGTTCACAACCTTGATATGGATTGAGCGAATACATCATCCCTAAATCAGGACTCGTTACCTTATTCACTATCGTCTTTGCTTGTTCATAAAATAGTTGCGTGCTCGGAGCAGAAAGTAATGATTCGTCAAGTCCTTCAATATGTTCAGCAACATACTGTGCCTTCAGAAATTTATTCTCCGATTTAATTTGAGCCCCACGGCCTTTAAAATATTCGTCATCGATCATCACACCAAAACTAATTATTTTAGTTACAATCTAAAATAATTAGTAATCGATATTTGTCTATAAATAACATTTAACTAAACTTCTACGCTGGCATCTTTCCTAGTTATCATCTCGTTACTTTTGTAAGCACACAATCATGACAAAAGCCAAAATCAAAAAAAGAAATTCGTTTGAAGCGCTGCTAAAGCTTACACGTTTTGGCAACTTGCTAATAATTGTTTTGGCTCAATATTTTACGGCTGCCTTTCTGATTAGTACGAATACCGTTTTTGATTTCCATCTATTTCTTCTATCATCATCCACTGTGTTGATTGCCGCAGCTGGCTACATCATTAATGATTACTACGATATTAAGATTGATTTCATTAACAAACCGGAGCGCGTTGTTATAGGTAAAAGTATTGCCAGACGATATGCTATATTATTTCATGTTGTTCTATCGTTTGCCGGTATTGTAATCGGTGGCTACCTATCGCTAACCATTGGCGCAATCAATATCATTTCTGTTTTTCTGCTCTGGCTATATTCCAACAATCTCAAACGACTTCCGCTTATCGGTAATGTAACGGTAGCCCTTCTCACCGGACTTTCAATTTATCTGATTGAGATATATTATCACACCGGCAAATCAATGATTTTGATCTACGCCACGTTTGCTTTTTTTATGACATTAATTCGTGAGATTATTAAAGACATGGAAGATTTAAAAGGCGATAACAGCTTTGGATGCAAAACCCTTCCGATCATTATGGGCGTTAGAAAAACCAAGATTGTAATCTACATCATCATCTCAATTTTTGCCATCACCGTATTAGCACTCAATCAATTTTATGTTGGCTTATCAGTTTACTACTTTCTGTTTTGTCTTTTTATTCCGTTGCTTGTTCTACTCATTCGGTTGATCCGTGCCGACCGAATGAAAGACTATGCTTGGTTGAGTACTTTTAGCAAGGTAATTATGTTGCTTGGCATTCTCAGTATGGCCTTTTCATAGAGCTTGCACATTTTGATATGAAATTTCCGAAATCGTTTCCGAAAAAAAATTCTTCAATAGATTGAGTATTGGTCAACCTCCTTACTTTGAATTGATAAATTTGTTACAACACAACCTACGCTATGATCAATACCTTTCAAAAATCGGTATCAACCCGATACCACATCTACAACAGTTTGTTTTTGAACTTGCCCTATTCTGGCATTTACCGAACAGGCACATTATTACCGTTGCTTCTGCAAAGTTGTGAAGATGGTTTTGCAAGTGGTAAAGATCCCAAAACTATCATCCGCAATTTTTTCCGCGACTTCGCGCCTAAGGCCACACAAGAAGAGCAGTTTGATTTGCTTTTCAGTTTTATAAAATACGCTGAGCGCCAAGTGGTGCTTTTCGATTCCATTGAAGATTCTGCTTTTGAAGAAGTGAATGACCTGAAAGGAAAAGGAACCATATCGGCACTTTTACTTCGCGCGGCCTCCGAAAATAAAAATGAAGAGTTAAAGAAAAAGCTGCAAGATTTTAGTGTTCGCATTGTGCTCACTGCCCATCCTACACAGTTCTATCCGGGCACTGTATTGGCTATCATGAACGATCTGGAAGACGCCATACGCAATAACCGGCTTGAGCACATCAATTTGTTATTGCGCCAGTTAGGTAAGACTGCTTTTATAAATAAAGAAAAACCAACGCCATTTGATGAAGCCATAAGTTTATGTTGGTTTCTAGAAAATGTTTTCTATCAGGTAATTCCAGAAATTATTTCCAAGTTGATCGATGGACTCGATATGACGATTGAGGAATGGACGAATTTCGATTTAATTAAAATTGGTTTTTGGCCAGGCGGAGATCGTGATGGCAATCCCTTTGTAACGCACGAAATTACCTTACAGGTTGCACAGCGTTTGCAACAAACTTTATTGAAGTGCTATTACAAAGACATTCGCTTTTTAAAAAGACGCCTTACCTTTAAAGGTGTTGAAGAAACAATTGCACGAGCGGAACGCAAAATTTATCCCATTGCGTTTGGTGGCGGCTTCGGAGAAATTTATGAAAGGCCGGAAGAGTTGCTGAGCGATTTGAATGACGTGCGTGAGGTTTTAATACGCGATCATAAAGGATTGTTTCTCGATTTACTCGATGCCTTTATTCTGAAAGTAAAAATATTCGGATTCTATTTTGCCAGCATGGACATTCGTCAGGATAGTCGCAAGCATGCGTATGTGTGGGAAAATATTTTAAGTCAACTTCAATCAAAAAATAAAAAGCTAAAAGACTTTGACACGCTTTCCAATCGCGAAAAAATAGACACACTGTTGTCGTTAAAATTCAAACCATCGTCTTTAAAATTTGATGATCCTTTTATTTCAGAATTAATAGGAAGCATTGAAGCCATTGCACAAATACAGGAACAAAATGGAATACAAGGTTGCCAGCGTTACATCATTAGTAATTGCCAATCGGCCATTGACATCGTGCGCGTTTATCAACTCGCGAAACTTATTTTAGGCAAAGGAGAAAATCTTCCGCTTGATATTGTTCCGTTGTTTGAAACGATTGACGACCTCGCCAACTCAGAGGAAATTATGCGTGAGCTTTATGGAATACCTGAATATCAAGCTCACTTAAAAACACGAGGCGGCCGGCAACCCATCATGGTAGGTTTCTCTGACGGAACAAAAGATGGCGGATACCTTCGTGCTAACTGGTCAATCTTCAATGCGAAAGAAACGCTTACACAAATTTCCCGCGAGAGCGGAGTAATTGCAGTCTTTTTTGATGGCCGTGGCGGACCGCCAGCACGTGGCGGTGGAAATACCCACGACTTCTATGCATCGCTTGGTGATACCATAGAGGACAAGGAAGTTCAGATTACAATTCAAGGACAAACCATTAGTTCGAATTTTGGAAAGCATGCATCGTGTCTTTATAATTTAGAACAACTGCTTTCTGCCGGTGTAGAAAATGAAGTGTTTAGTAGCACAAGTCAACACATCACCACAAATGAAAAATCGTTGCTTGATGCGCTGGCTGACGAAGGACATCGTTCGTATCTCGATTTAAAGCAAGATCCAAAGTTTGTTCCTTACTTAGAGAAGATTACACCGCTTGCTTATTTTGGAGATACCAATATTGGTTCGCGCCCTGTTAAGCGAAGTGGCGGTGGAAGTTTGAAGTTTGAAGATTTGCGCGCCATTCCGTTTGTAGGTTCGTGGGCACAGATGAAACAAAACATTCCGGGCTTTTATGGTGTGGGCACTGCGTTGCAAACCATGAAGAAAAAAGGAAAGATGCCTGCGCTAAAAGAAATGTTTAAGCAGTCGCTATTCTTTAGAACATTATTGAGCAACAGTATGATGTCGCTCACCAAATCTTATTATCCGGCCACGGCATACTTAGCAAAAGACGAAGAGTTTGGTGCATTTTGGAAAAAGATGCATGCGGAATATAAATTATCTGTTTCCATGATTTTAGAAGTCTCCGAACTAAATGAGTTGATGGCAAACAATCCCGTTAACCGCGATTCAGTTAAAGTGCGCGAGCGCATTGTGCTTCCCCTTATTACAACACAACAATACGCCTTGCAACAACTTCGAAACATGACGCCTGCCGACAAGCCTTTCGAAAAACAGTATCGCAAGCTTGTACTCCGTTGCATGTTTGGTATTATTAACGCTGCACGAAATTCTGCTTAGAAGTATTGCCACGAATGCACGAATCGTAGATACCTTATTCGTGCATTCGTGGTTTTTTGTTTTTCAAGAGATTAATCTACTCCACGCAAATTCCTTTTTTGCTTTAAAATAAGTTCTTCTGCTTGACAGTTGTATAAAAATTCGTTTATTTGCTTAACAAAACATAAGGATATATAAAAGATAAGGATATGGCGAAGGAATATTTAGGCGAATTTGAAGAGTTGATTTTAACAATGGTGGCGGCCTTACAAGAGGATGCTTATGGAGCCGCCATCACCGAAGAAATTGAAACGCGATTAAAACGCGAAGTAAATCTTAGCGCAGTTCACGTAACGCTCTATCGTCTGGAAGATAAAGGACTTATCAAGTCTAGCATGGGTGGAG
>JBBRFY010000172.1:0-10137 GCA_038241205.1 Cytophagales bacterium | reverse complement strand
TAATGGCTGTGCTGGTGTATGTGGCCATGGAGCAGAAGAAAAATGCTACCAAAAATATAATTCATTATGTAGATGAAAGCGGATACTTTTCTCCCGACACCGCGAAGTTCATTTTCAAAAAGTTTAATGGAAAAATTGAAGATGCCAAGAAAGCATTTCAACAAGACGAGAGTTACGGACTGTTGTATGTACCTGCCTTCGATTTGTCCTCGCCAAAAGGCGTAGCATTATACACAAAGGTAAATCCCAGCCCAACAGAAGTAAGTGATTTGGAAGGAATGTTGGAGAGTCGAATCAAAGAATTAAAAATGCTGAAGTTTAATATCGATAAAAAGATATTAGACAGTTTAAAGACCAACGTGTCCATTCAAAATGTAAACCTTTCGGAATCGGGTGCAGAAAAAAAATCGGATTCAAATATCTTATTTGGTGTTGGTATGGCCGGAGGAATATTGATGTACATGTTCATCTTTATTTATGGTGCACAGATTATGCAAGGTATTATTGAAGAGAAAACCAGTAAGGTAGTAGAGGTAATTGTATCTTCCGTAAAACCCTTTCAATTGATGATGGGGAAAATTATTGGACTAGCCTCAGTTGGCTTATTGCAGTTTCTCATTTGGATTATTTTAATTACAACGGTATCAACCGTGGTTCTTGGTTTGTTTGGATTGCAGATGCCACAACAACAAATGGTAGAGCAAATGAGTCAGCAGAATCCACAAGTACAACAAGCACAGTCGGTTGAAATTTTGAATGCACTAAGTCAAATACCGTACACAAAAATTATTTCTGTATTTGTATTCTTCTTTTTAGGAGGATACCTTCTTTATGGAGCACTATTCGCAGCAGTAGGTTCCGCGGTGGATAGCCCCGCAGAAGCGCAACAGTTCATGTTTCCGATCACCATTCCATTATTAGTTTCATACTTCGGGCTGTTCACTTTTATATTGCAAGATCCGCATGGCACTATCAGTGTTTGGCTTTCCATTATACCGTTTACCTCGCCAATTGCAATGATGGGTCGCATTGGTTTCGGGGTGCCCGATTGGCAACTAGCACTATCCGCTGTTTCATTAATAGGCGGTTTCATTTTAACAACCTGGGCAGCCGGAAGAATTTACCGCGTAGGGATTTTAATGCACGGCACAAAAATCAATTACAAAGTAATGGCCAAGTGGTTTATGATGAAAAACTAAGAGGACGTACCTTCCCAATTCGTACCTTTCTTTTTGTCAATGGCCATTAAGAACCCTGCACCATCAATTGATTTCTATCAGAACAACACCACATTAAAATGGGTGGTGCTTGGCATTTCTATTCTGATCAGCATTGGCTCGATTTACTATACCCATATATTGGTTGATCAACTTAAAGAGCGCGAGCGGCAGCAAGTACAGTTGTATGCTAAGGCGATTGAGTTTTTCGCAAATGATGAAGGCACCTCTGGCGATGTTAATTTTATTGCACAAGAAATTCTTTTTCAAAATAATTCCATTCCCATTATTCAGATTGATGAGAAAGGAAAAATATTATCCATTCGAAATGTTGACGTAACCGAAACATGGACAGCAAAACGAAAAGAGACTTTCCTTGAAAATCAAATTTCGTTGATGGGAAAAACATACGATCCCATTCGTGTTACCTTACGCGATCCACAAACCGGAGAAGTTTTCGGAACGCAATACATCTACTACAGAAATTCGTTTCTGCTTACTCAACTCATTGCCTATCCTTTTATACAACTCTCCGTCATCGCCATCTTCGCATTCATTTCATATTTGGCATTTAGCTATTCGCGTTCGGCAGAGCAAAATCAGGTTTGGGTTGGTCTTGCAAAAGAAACTGCACATCAATTAGGCACACCTATCTCATCGCTAATGGCATGGATAGAAGTAATACGTGATTTTCCTGAAATGAAGGAAAAAGGTGTAGTTGAGGAGTTGGAAAAAGATGTTCAGAAACTGCGCATGGTTACAGAACGCTTCTCTAGCATTGGTTCTGTACCGGTATTGAAAAAAGAAAATGTGGTACTTCTTATCAATAATGTTGTGAACTATTTGCGTCCGAGAGTATCATCCAAAGTGAAAATGGAAGTGTATACCTTGTCTGAAAATATTGCTGCCAATGTGCATGCACCATTGTTCGAGTGGGTGATCGAAAACCTCTGCAAAAATGCAGTGGATGCTATGGAAAATAGCGGCACTATCGCCATCAAAATTTTAAGGGGGAGCGAGGGCAAAGTTTTTATTGACATTTCTGATACTGGCAAGGGCATACCCCGGTCTAAAATTCAAATGGTGTTTCGGCCGGGGTTCACTACCAAAAAGCGCGGTTGGGGCTTGGGGCTTACCCTTGCTCAACGAATAGTGGATACCTATCACAATGGAAAAATTTCGGTAAAGAATTCTGAAGAAAATGTAGGCACCACGTTTCGCATTGCTTTAAATGCAGCTTAATAAAGTACGATTTACGAGGTACGAGGTACGATTTTGAATGCACTCACGATCATAAACCCTCTTGACTTGCAGAAAATCGTACATCGAAAATCGTACATCGAAAATTGTGCATCCTCCTTTGTACTTCGTACTTAACTCCCTACTTTTGCGCTCGAATTTTTAAGATAGAAATCTCAACAAACAGATAAAATGGCAAATATTGGAAAGATCACCCAGGTAATTGGTCCGGTAGTGGACGTAGCCTTCGATGGCGAAGGTTCTAAACTCCCGAACATCCTTGATTCTTTGATTGTAACAAAAGGCGATGGCACTAAGGTAGTGTTAGAATGCCAGCAACATTTAGGCGAAGACCGCGTGCGTACCATCTCAATGGAAGGTACTGAAGGTTTGGTTCGCGGAATGAAGGTTACTGACACGGGATCTCCAATTCAGATGACCATTGGTGAAGACATTAAAGGTCGGTTGTTTAATGTGGTAGGCGATGCCATCGATGGTATCCCTCAACCAAAAGGTACTGGATCACTTCCCATTCACCGCGCTGCTCCAAAATTCGAAGATCTTTCTACTTCAACAGAAATTCTTTTCACTGGTATTAAAGTAATTGACTTGATTGAGCCTTATGCAAAAGGAGGTAAAATCGGATTGTTCGGTGGTGCCGGTGTTGGTAAAACCGTATTGATTCAGGAATTGATTAACAACATCGCAAAAGCATACGCTGGTCTTTCAGTATTTGCCGGTGTGGGTGAAAGAACACGTGAAGGTAATGACTTGCTTCGCGAAATGATTGAAGCAGGAATTGTTGATTATGGTGAAGAGTTTATGCATTCTCTCCACGAAGGTGGATGGGATCTTTCTAAAGTAGATCAAGAAAAATTAAAAGATTCGAAAGCAACCTTCGTGTTCGGACAAATGAACGAGCCTCCCGGAGCACGTGCTCGTGTGGCGCTTTCTGGTTTGACGGTTGCTGAATATTTCCGTGATGGTGATGGAAAAGGTAAAGGTAAAGACATTCTTTTCTTCGTTGATAACATCTTCCGTTTCACGCAAGCAGGTTCTGAAGTATCGGCTCTTCTGGGTCGTATGCCATCAGCCGTAGGATATCAACCTACCTTGGCAACTGAAATGGGTTTAATGCAAGAGCGTATTACTTCTACTAAGAACGGTTCGATCACATCTGTACAAGCCGTTTATGTTCCTGCCGATGACTTAACTGACCCTGCGCCTGCTACAACGTTTGCTCACTTAGATGCTACAACTGTATTGAGTCGTAAAATTTCTGAGCTTGGAATTTATCCTGCGGTAGATCCATTGGATTCTACTTCGCGTATTCTCCGTGCTGATATTGTAGGTGAAGAGCATTACAACTGTGCGCAACGTGTGAAGAGCATTCTTCAGCGCTACAAAGAATTACAAGACATCATCGCCATTCTTGGTATGGATGAATTGTCTGACGAAGATAAGCAGGTGGTTCACCGTGCAAGACGTGTACAACGTTTCTTGTCACAACCGTTCCACGTTGCAGAAGCCTTTACTGGTTTGAAAGGTGTGTTGGTTGATATTAAAGATACCATCAAAGACTTCAACGCTATTATGGATGGTCAATATGACCACCTTCCAGAAATGGCCTTCAACCTTGTAGGTAATATGGCACAAGCCATTGAGAAGGGCGAGAAGATGATGGCGGAAGCGAAAGGTTAATTAAACAATGTGTCAATTTGAAAATTTGAAGATGACAGCATTTTCAAATTTTTAAATCAACCAATCTTCAAATTGATTTTATGCATTTAGAAATATTAACACCTGAAAAAAAAGTATTTGAAGGCGAAGTATCATCCGTCATTTTTCCTGGCTCCGATGGGTCGTTTCAAGTTTTAGATCATCACGCTCCGCTTATCAGTTTATTGAAAGAAGGTAACGTTGAATATAAGGGTAAAGAAGGTATTCAAAACCTGGCGATAACCGGTGGCGTTGTTGAAGTGCTAAAGAACAAAGTAATTTTATTGGCAGACGGAATTGCTGCTTAGAATTTTCGTTAATAATAAAAGCGCCCTCTTTAGTTTACACTAACGAGGGCGCTTTTGTTTTTGTGGAGCCACCGCTCAAAGCGGTAACTCCACTATTTTATTTCTTATCTGCTACAATTCTTGCATCGCGATTCGCAATTTCCCATGCTGTATAGAAAACGGTTTGCGCGCGCTTTGCTAAAAGATCAAATTCAATTTTATCTACTTCATCACTTGGCTGGTGATAGTCTTCGTGGATTCCATCAAAATAAAAAATGATAGGTATGTTGTTCTTCGCAAAATTCCAATGATCAGAGCGATAATACAAACGCTCCGGGTGATTTTGATCATTGTATGTATAATCAAAAATCAAATTGACGGTTGCTTTGTTTGTTGCTTCACTTAAGGTATGCAACTCCGTTGAAAGTTTATCTGAACCAATTACATATACATAAGCCGCACTGTCTTTATGTTGAGGGTCTCTGCGGCCCACCATGTCGATGTTTAAATCAACAACAGTTTTATCAAGCGGGAAGATTGGATGTTGTGTGTAGTAATCAGAACCCAACAAACCTTTTTCTTCACCGGTAACGGTCATAAACAAAATACTTCTGCGTGGACCTTTCCCATCTTTCTTCGCTTGTGCAAATACTTTTGCAAGCTGCATCACAGAAACCGTTCCTGATCCGTCATCGTCTGCTCCGTTATTAATGCGATCGCCATCACCACTTTTCGAAATACCAATGTGATCATAGTGAGAGGTAATGATTACAATCTCGTCTTTCTTATCAGTGCCTTCCAAAAAGCCCAACACATTTTCCGACTTCAATACCTTTACTTCCATAGAAGTTTTGTAGGTAACAGAACCCGGCTTTATTTTTTTCAACGGAGTTTTCTTCACGTCTTCAGCAACGGCTTTGTTTAATTTCTCCAATGTTGTGTTCAATAATTTTGCTGCAACAGCGGTCGATACAAAGAATGTACCGCCACTCTTACTCGGTTTTGATTTTGGATTTTCAACAGAGAGCGATCCTCCAGAAAGAAATCCTTTAAACTGAGAAAGCAATTCGGGAAACGCATTTGGATCTGGATTTACAACGAAGGTGATCTTTGCTCCTTTTTCGCGGGCAATGCCCAATGGTGCACGGAAGTTTTCATCCTTTCCCACCATTATAACAACAGCCTTTCCATCTACATTTACCTGATCGAAATCTTCTTTGCTGCCTTTTCCAACAAACACAATCGGAACCGTTACATCTCCATTTGATTCTGTCGATCCATAATAGACTACATCTTCAAAATTATTGTACTTGCTTGTTCCAGCTTTTACATAAATCTCACCGGGAATGCTGGTGTATAATTCAACAGGTTGAAAATACCCTCCGTCCACGGGGCCGGTCAAACCGTACTCTTCAAAGTTCGCCCTTACAAAAGCCGCAGCGATTTTTTGTCCACGTTTACCGGTTTCGCGACCTTCGAAAGCATCGGAAGCCAAAATGGTTAAGTTCTCTTTTAAATCTGATTCTGTGATGAGGTCTGCGTATTTTTTTGCAGTCGGGTCTTGTGCAAACAGGTTAATGCTCAAAGCAAGCAAACCAAGGCACACGCTCCATTTCAATTTATTCATGGCTAGAAGTTTAAGTTAATCCTTCAAATATGTTGAGGATTTTCGAGAATTCGAACATCATTATTTGAACGGCAAGGGGTGTGCTTAAGGTAATGTGATTGAACTATCACTTTTATGCAGTGTATGTATCTGGTTGCCGGTTGCTAGTCACCGGTAACTGGAAACCCGCGACTGGCAACAACTCCCGCCAACAATCATACATTTTTTCTGTTCTTTAAGAAGTTACCATTAACCTCTTTATTACCTTTGCGCCCTTACGGCTGTTTGCCTATATCTCATTAACCTAAGACACTGAAAATCAAACATTTTAATGAAAATTGATTCCCATTACTCCGAAAAATTTGAAACCCGACACATCGGTCCGGACGCCAATCAGACTGAAGAAATGTTGAAAGTGGTAAAGGCTAAATCGATTGATGAACTCATCGAACAAACTATTCCTGCGAGCATCCGACTGAAAAGTGCATTGAACTTACCTGCCGCGAAGTCTGAGTTTCAGTTTCTGAATGATTTCAAAAAACTCGCGTCAAAAAATAAGGTATTCAAATCATTTATCGGAACAGGTTATTACAACACCATTACACCTGGAGTTATCCTTCGTAATATTTTAGAGAACCCAGGATGGTACACGGCCTACACTCCTTATCAAGCTGAGATTGCACAAGGTCGTTTGGAGGCGTTGATCAATTATCAAACGATGATCATCGATCTTACGGGAATGCAAATTGCCAATGCCTCTTTATTAGACGAAGGTACAGCCGCAGCAGAAGCCATGCACTTAATGTTTGCTTCGCGAAAAGCATCGAAGAAAAACGCTACTAAGTTTTTTGTTGATCAAAATGCTTTTCCACAAACCATCGACTTACTAAAAACCCGTGCAACTCCGATTGGTGTTGAGCTTGTGATAGGCGATGTGAATAAATTGGACATTACCGATGTTAATCTTTTTGCTGTCTATATTCAAAATCCAAACAACGATGGCGCGATAAAAGATTATTCTTCTTTCGCATCATCCGCACACGAAAAAGAAGTGTTCGTAGTGATGGGCGCAGACTTGATGAGTTTGTTACTGATGAAATCGCCTGGAGAAATGGGAGCCGATGTTGTGGTGGGATCTTCACAACGTTTCGGTGTGCCGATGGGATTTGGCGGACCGCACGCAGCGTTCTTTGCAACGAAAGATGAATTTAAACGCCAGATGCCAGGAAGAATTATTGGTGCTTCAATTGATGCATCGGGCAATCCAGGGTATCGCATGGCATTGCAAACTCGCGAACAACACATTCGCAGAGAGAAAGCAACCTCGAATATTTGCACAGCGCAAGTTCTGCTTTCGGTAATGGCCGGTATGTATGCCGTGTATCACGGACCAGAAGGACTGAAAAAAATTGCCGGAAGAATTCACGGACTGGCAACTTCATTGGGTAGCGGATTAAAATCACTAGGATTAAAACAAGTAAACGAAAATTATTTCGATACCTTAAAAGTTTCGGTTACGGATTCGAAAGCAGTGGAGCGTGAAGCAACCAACCGTGAAGTGAATTTTAAATACTTCGATAACAATCACGTTGGAATTTCGATTGATGAAACTACATCGTCAGAAGACGTAAAAACAATTCTTGAAATATTCGCTACCGCGGAAACTAAAAAAGTAACGAGTACCTCCTCCAATGGAAAAGAGTTAAATTGGCCAGCATCCTTAATAAGAACATCAGCGTTCATGACGCATCCGGTGTTTAACACGCACCATTCAGAACATGAAATGCTGCGGTACATTAAACGCTTAGAAAATAAAGATTTGTCGATGGTTCATTCGATGATCTCGTTAGGATCGTGTACCATGAAATTAAATGCAACCGCAGAGATGATTCCGGTTACATGGCCAGAGCTTGGCAACATGCATCCTTTCGCTCCTGCTGATCAAACGTTAGGATATCAGGAATTAATTAAAGACTTAGAAGACTGGTTAAAAGAAATTACTGGATTCACCGCGGTATCACTCCAGCCCAACAGTGGTGCGCAAGGTGAGTATGCTGGCCTAATGGTGATACGTGCGTATCATCGGGATCGTGGCGATGCACATCGTACTATCTCTTTAATTCCTGCATCGGCTCACGGAACAAATCCTGCAAGCGCTGTAATGGCAGGCATGGAAGTAGTGGTTGTAAAATCAGATGAAGAAGGAAAGATTGATGTTGTTGATCTGAAAGCAAAAGCAGAACAATACAAAGAGAAACTTTCTTGTTTAATGGTAACGTATCCATCAACGCATGGTGTATTTGAAGAATCGATCACGGAGATATGCGAGACGATTCACAAAAATGGCGGACTGGTTTACATGGATGGTGCGAACATGAATGCACAGGTAGGATTAACATCGCCAGCCAATATTGGTGCCGATGTGTGTCACTTAAATCTTCATAAAACATTTTGCATTCCACACGGTGGTGGTGGTCCTGGCATGGGCCCCATTTGTTGCAACGATAAATTGAAACCTTACCTGCCCGGTCATGCCGTTGTAAAGACGGGTGGCGATAAAGCCATTCATGCCGTATCGGCAGCACCTTGGGGAAGCGCAAGTATCTTAACGATTTCGTATGCTTACATTGCCATGATGGGCGGAGAAGGATTAACGAATGCAACGAAGTATGCCATCTTAAATGCTAACTACATCAAGAACAAACTTGAAGGACACTATAAAATTTTATACACCGGAACAAAAGGTCGTTGCGCACACGAGATGATTGTAGATTGTCGCGACTTTAAAAAGTTTAGTGTTGAAGTTGAAGACATCGCAAAACGATTGATGGATTATGGTTTCCACGCCCCAACGGTTTCATTCCCGGTGGCCGGAACGTTAATGATCGAACCAACCGAAAGCGAACCGAAAGAAGAAATAGATCGCTTTGTTGAAGCACTGATTGAAATCAGAAATGAAATCCGTGAAGTAGAAGAAGGTAAAGTCGATAAAGAAAACAACGTATTAAAACATGCTCCGCATACTGCGGCTGTTATCACTGCTGACGAATGGACTCGTCCATACAGCAGACAGAAGGCAGCGTATCCACTTCCGTATGTAAAAGATGCGAAGTTCTGGCCAAGCGTTAGTCGTGTTGACAGTGCCTATGGCGACCGTAACTTAATGTGCACTTGTTTGCCTATGGAAGAATATGCTAAGAAAGAAGATGCTGTGACAATCTAGTTTTACACAAAAAAAAAGGCATCTGTTAGTAGCAGATGCCTTTTTTTCAGAAGTACCATTTAATTTCAACTATTCGATCAAGATTCTGGTTGTAGAAACATTTCCTGCTATTGAAATTCTTACATAATAAACTCCTTTCGGCAAGCCTTGAGCATCAAGCTGAACTTTTCGTGAGGCTATGTTACTTTCTTTTATAAAGCCTCCATCACTATTAAGTAATTGTACCTGATCAATTAATACTGATGTATTCATATCAGTATCCGTAAGTTCAATTGATAATTGAGACGATACTGGGTTTGGCGTTAGCGTAACATTAAATGAACCACACGTTGTAACCGTAACAATCTTTGTTCCCGGACTGCCTCCATCATCACAAGCATTTGCCACACGAACAGTAACAGCACCGCCCCCTGGGGTGCTAGAGGTTGTTGCACTGAAGTTAGGTGAGCCTTGTCCGCTTATATTTGTCCAATTGTTTGGCCAAGTCCAAAAGTAATTAGTAGCACCGGTTAAGGTATTTGTACTATAGGATGCAAATGCATTTGTGCACTGAGTAGGAGACCCTAAAACTGGATAGTCTGAACTACTAAATCCTCCAACACGAACAGGTTTTTGAACTGTGTTCGAGTTACCACAAGATCCCGTAAAGTACACTGCGATAGTACCGTCTCCGCTTGAACCTTTTGTCACAGTATAGGTAGAGGTGTTTTGACCACTTAGATATGAAATATTAGAACTTCTAGTCCAATTAATAGTTGTTCCGGCAGGAATATTACTGACAGTAAAAACTGCATTTGAGCTACAAATTGAAGGAGGTCCACCGATAGCCGCATTGCTGTTTTGATT
>JBBRFY010000171.1:0-10222 GCA_038241205.1 Cytophagales bacterium | reverse complement strand
GGATAGTTACTGCCCATCATAATATCGCCCACGCCAATAATGGTGAGTGTATCTTTTTTAGATTGTGAGAAACTAAAATTTGAGTAAAAAATTAAAAGAGCTAAGTAGAGAAACCGCATGAGTAAATGTTAATTATTTTTTTCCTTGAGAGATTTAAGAATGTTTAACATTGTTTCTTTGAATTTTTTTTCTTTATCAGAAAGAGTCCAAGATATTACTTGATAGTATGAGGTATCGCCCTTAATAAATCCATAGTGATAATAGATATTGAGGCCGCTTACTTTAGCCGTTGCCTCAAAATACTTTGCGTTTTTTCCGTTTACTGAAATTGATTTGAGTTCGGATTTCGAAATTATTTCATCTGCATTTTCTTCAAATCGATCGCCAATTAATCTAGCATATCCATCCAAATTTAATGGGTAGTCTTCACTCAAACCACTCTCTGAAATAACGCTATCATACTCCACGATACTTTCCTGAATAACGATAGTATAGAATTCTTTAATTAGGTTCTGGTATTGCAACACTGCATCGTCATTGAGGTTAGATGCTTCTTTCATAAAACTGGGCAAACGCAAAGTAAAGTTCTTTGAATTTACAGTTCGCGAATCAGACACATCGGTTTTTTGATCTGATGGTGGCGAGCAAGAGAACGTTAATGCTATTAAGAAAAGGAAATAAAACGGCTTGCTCATTGATTGATTTTAAGGTCGCGAAAGTATTTGAAAAATAGGATAATAAAACGGCTTTGAAACAAAAGAATCAAAAATTAAAATTTGTCTTAATCCAGCGCTTCCTTATTATGCTTCTATAAATGGACTGCAAAGAAAGCAGATTTTAAATGGAACTCAAGCTATAAATTATGTGCAAAGCTGAGCAGATGCATTTAAATTGCGAAAGTGCAGTTCACGCAAAGCCGCAGAGGTTTAAAATGCAAAGGACGCAAAGACAAATACAATAAGTAGCGTGTTTCTGCAGATGTACTCCTTTCTTAGAACACAATTTTTTAGGATAGTAACTTAATCCAACGCTTCTGTATTCTGGCTTCCAGATTCAATTAACTTCTCGTATTCTTTATTACTTAAATCGCGCTGAAAGAAGTTGATGGGGTGCACATGTTGTCCGTTAAAAAGAATTTCATAATGTAAATGCGGAGAAACCGATGTACCAGTATTGCCCACATACCCAATTACCTGTCCGCGTTTTACATGCTCACCAGCCGTTACAGCAAATTTAGAAAGATGCGCATATCGCGTTTCAAAACTATGGCCATGGTTAATGTAAATAACATTTCCGTATGAGTCAGAAAAATAAGACATGATGACTTTGCCATCGCCTGTAGCATACACGGGAGTTCCTTTATCAGCAGCGAAGTCAAGTCCTTTGTGCGGTCTGTAAATATGGAATATGGGGTGAAACCGAAGACCGTATGTCATGCGCAATTGTTGTAACTGTTTGTTATTAATTGGCTGTATAGCAGGGCGTGATGCCCACATTTCCATTTTTTCATCGAGCATGGTGTTTAGTTCTTTATACGATTGCACTTCCACTGCCAGCTTATGCTTAAGATTTTCTAACGTGGTATAGCCCTCTAAAATTAAGGTATTGTCTTTAATGTCGTCTTTGCTAAATTTCAAACTACCTCCAACTCCGGCTTGTCGCATATCTGCTGATAGTGGATTGGTATCTAAAATAATGCGATAGTTGTTATCGTCTTTATCGATTAGTTGATTCAACTCTGTATTTGCCTGAGCAATACGATCGGTCATAAGTTGCCACTCTAACTTTAATTTTTGATTTTTTTCAGTTAAAATAAATTCATCATACGACTGAAAGTACTCGCGATAAAATCCAAAACAACACAATGCAATAGTGAACGATAGCGATACGAAAATGGATATTCGATTGCGTAGCACCTTGCCTTTTGCGTACCAAGGTTCGTACTTGCAAGTTTTGGAATTATATCGATAGTTAATCTTGCGCATTAATCCAGCGATTGATTTTGTTTTTTACTTACCGTAATGAGTTGGCTGTGCTCGGCTGTAGAGATACCTTCCAATAAATATGGAGCAGGATCAACTTGCTTTCCATTGCGCACAATTTCATAATGTAAATGCGGTGCAATCGATCCCCCGCTGCTGCCTACGCTTCCTATAACATCGCCTTTCGAAATTTTTTGTCCTTGTTTTACATTGAAATTTTCTAAGTGCGCATAAATGGTTATGAATCCATTGCCATGATCAATTTCAATTCTATTTCCATAACCCGCTTCTACTGTTGCTTTGCTCACTACGATTACCTTACCATCAGCCGCAGCAAAAATGTCTGTGCCACGCGGAGCAGCAAAATCAAGACCTTCATGGTGGTAGGTTCCTTTATGAAATGGATTGATGCGTTTACCAAAACCAGAAATAAGTTTAGTAACGGGTTCGCTAAGCGGTGAAAAAGACGGAATAGATTTGATCAGCCCTTTATAGCGTTTTGCAATTTCTACTTCATCTGAAAATGATTTTGTCGATGAAGAATTTTGCGCAAGTTTACTCGATTTCGACTGCAATAATTCCAGCATCGATTCAAATCCCGAGGCATCGGCCAGCAGTACCTTCTCTTTTAATAAGGTAGGCTTGCGATTATTTTCGATTGCGGGAACGGTATTAAAGAATTTTGTATGCAAGGTATTTTCTTGCTCTTGCAGACTGATCAATGTTGCTTCAATTTCACGAAGTTCTTGATCTAAAACCGGTTTGTTTTTTGAAATGCTTTTATTTTCTGCACGTACTATTTTTTCAATATCCGATTCAACAAAGCGATCGTGAAGGAAAATAAACAGTAAAAAAAATATTGAAGCTGTAAAGGCCAATCCAAATCCATACACCACAACATTTTGCCAACCTACCTTGGCTGGCTCGTATTGGCAGGTCTCTTTATTATAATGGAAATTTATGTGACGCATTTAAATCGCAGCGTGAGGATGGATGGAAAAATAATTAAGCTGTAAAATAATCCTCCTTATCTGCGTATTCTCGGTCATCTGCGGCTATTTTTGTGGCTTGCTCTTTATTTTCAAGGAGTCAATATAGTAAAAATACCTTAGTAGAAGCTTAAACCAACGGCAGCACAATGGATTCGGGTCTGATCAGAAGTAAGTTTTTAGAATTTTTTGAGAAAAAAGGACATGCCATAGTTCCATCAGCACCGCTTGTGCTAAAAAATGATCCGACTTTATTGTTTACTAATTCGGGCATGGTTCAGTTTAAAGATTGTTTTCTTGGCAACGCCACCCCAAAGTCAAATCGAATTGCCGATACACAAAAATGTCTTCGCGTAAGCGGTAAGCATAATGATCTGGAAGAGGTGGGTATTGATACCTATCACCACACCATGTTCGAAATGCTGGGCAACTGGAGCTTTGGTGATTATTTTAAGAAAGAAGCCATAGCATGGGCGTGGGAATTGTTGACTGAAGAATATAACCTACCGAAAGAACGATTATATGTAACGGTATTTGAAGGTGATAAAAAAGAAAATTTAGCCTTCGATCAGGAAGCATACGATTATTGGAAAGAATTCATTGAAGAAGGACGTATCCTTCGTGGAAATAAAAAAGATAATTTCTGGGAGATGGGTGAGCAAGGTCCCTGTGGTCCGTGTTCCGAAATACATGTAGATCTTCGCTCGGATGAAGAAGTGAAAAAACTTCCCGGAAAAGATTTGGTGAACATGAGTCACCCACAGGTAATTGAAATCTGGAATTTGGTATTCATGGAATTCAATCGCAAGGCGGATGGATCGTTAGAAAAATTACCTGCACAACATGTTGATACGGGCATGGGCTTTGAACGCCTTTGCATGGCCATTCAAAAAAAGACATCGAATTATGATACCGATGTTTTTTCTCCGCTACTCAATTTTATTGGTGAAGCAGCCGGAATAAAATATAAGCAAGAAGAAAAGACTGACATTGCCATGCGTGTAATTGCCGATCACCTTCGTGCAGTTTCATTCGCTATCGCGGATGGACAATTACCTTCCAACACAGGTTCGGGTTATGTGATTAGAAGAATTTTAAGAAGAGCCGTTCGTTACGGATTTACATTTCTCAATTTTAAAGAACCTTTCATCTACAAGTTGGTTCCGGTTTTAGCGAATCAATTGAAAGATGTGTTCACTGAACTCGAATCACAAAAGGATTATGTAAGCAAAGTAATTTTTGAAGAAGAGACTTCTTTCTTGAGAACATTAGAGAAAGGGTTGAAGCGCATTGAAGGTTTGAAAGCCATCAGTGGAGAACAAGCTTTTGAATTATACGATACCTATGGGTTTCCCCTTGATCTCACCTCGTTGATCGCACGCGAAAAAGGTTTCTCTGTTGATGAAGAAGGCTTCAAAGTAGAAATGGAAAAACAAAAGACCAGATCGAAAGCAGCAGCAGTAAAAGAGACGGGTGATTGGATTTTGATTGGTGATGATGTGAAGTCGGAGTTTATTGGCTACGATCATCTTGAAGCCGATGTAAGAATTACCAAATACAGAAAGATTAAACAAAAGAATAAAGAATTATTTCAGCTCGTATTCGATCGCACACCGTTCTATGCAGAAAGCGGTGGACAGGTAGGCGATACGGGTTTTATTGAAAGCGCGAATGAAAAAATAGTAATCATCGATACGAAAAAGGAAAACGATTTAACCGTTCACTATGCTGAACGATTAGCGGAAAATCTTTCCACTTCCTTCATCGCGAATGTTGATAAGCATAAGCGTCAACTCAGCATGGACAATCACTCTGCAACGCATTTACTGCACGCTGCATTGCGACAAATATTAGGTAAGCATGTTGAACAGAAAGGTTCGTTGGTAAATGATAAAATTCTTCGCTTCGATTTTTCTCACTTTGTAGCGATGACGGCCGATGAAATTATGCAGGTTGAAAATATTGTGAATGAAAAAGTGCGTGAGAACATTAGGTTAGATGAAAAAAGAAACGTGCCGATCGATCAGGCAAAATCATTAGGAGCGATGGCACTCTTCGGTGAAAAATATGGCGACTTTGTCCGCGTAATTACATTCGATCCAAAATTCTCTGTTGAGCTTTGTGGTGGTACGCATGTGCAGGCAACCGGTAATATTGGATTGTTCAAGATTACATCCGAAAGTTCGGTGGCAGCAGGTGTTCGAAGAATTGAAGCGGTTACTGCTGAAGAAGCAGAACGTTTTGTTCGCGATGAATTTACTGTTCTTGAACAACTCAGAGGATTGTTAAAAAATCCAAAGGATATTATTTCCAGTACCAAAACACTTCTCGAGGAAAGGCATGCGCTAGAAAAGAAAGTTGAATTTTTCCAACAAGAGCAAGCGAATGTATTGAAAGATAAACTGGCCACGAAAGTGGTAAAGCAAAACGGATACAGCTTGATACTTGAAAAGATTTCCGTACCCAATGCAGATGCGTTAAAAAATATTGCATACGGACTACGAAATCAGTTTGATGATTTACTGCTGATACTTGCTGCTGATGTTGAAGGCAAACCACACGTTTCAGTTATGATAGGCGAAAAGCTTGCACAAGCAAATACCTATCACGCTGGTAACATGGTAAAAGAATTGGCCAAAGAAATTGATGGGGGTGGAGGCGGTCAACCTTTCTTTGCGACTGCGGGCGGTAAGAATTTGAATGGCTTGGATGCTGTTATTGAGAAAGCACGTGGTTTGATTAAATAGATTTAGTATAGATAGAATTGGTACACTCCATTTTCGTAGTTTGTTTTCAGGGCTAAAGCCCTGACAAATTGGTTTCTTATAACCACGGGCTTAAGCCCGTGGTTATAAATAAAAAACGAGATAGACTTAAGTCCGATTACGAGAGTGTCATGTACCTGAACGCATTAATTAATTCAAAGCTATAATCTTCAAAGTTCATGCGATCAGCCTGAAGCTTGAAGCCTGAAGCTTGTAGCACTAGAAAAATGGATAAATCGATTCGAGATAAATACACAGCGGTTATTGGACTTGAAGTTCATGCACAACTTCTTACGCGATCAAAAATCTATAACTCAGATTCGACCGCGTATGGAAGTGCACCAAACACCAACGTTAGCGTAATTACCTTAGCGCATCCCGGCACATTACCGAAGTTGAATAAGAAGGTAATTGAGTATGCTATTAAAATGGGATTGGCGTGTAACTCCACCATTTCACGTTTCAATATTTTCGATCGTAAAAATTATTTTTATCCTGACCTTCCCAAAGGATATCAGCTCACACAAGATCGCACTCCGATTTGTATTGGCGGTTACATTACAATAAACATTAAAGGTTTTGATCAGAATATAGAATTGCATCGCATACACATTGAAGAAGATGCTGGTAAATCGATTCACTTGAATACCGAAGTAGATACCTTGGTTGATTTTAACAGGTCGGGTGTGCCACTCATTGAGATTGTAAGTAATCCTGTAATCCGCACTTCAGAAGAAGCGTATGCATACCTTACTGAAATTCGGAAACTGGTTCGCTATCTTAATATTTGTGATGGCAATATGGAAGAAGGTTCGCTTCGATGTGATGCCAACGTATCGGTTATGCTAAACGATGCGAAAGAGTTTGGAAAAAAAGTGGAGGTTAAAAATATGAACTCCATTCGCAATGTGCAGCATGCCATCGATCATGAGATCAGACGACAAATAGAAGAAATCGAAAAAGGAAATTCTATTCCATCTGAAACCAGAACCTTTGATGCAGCAACAGGTTTAACACACAGTATGCGTACAAAGGAAGAGCTAAACGATTACCGTTATTTTCCTGATCCCGATCTTAGTCCGTTGGAAGTTTCTGAAGCTTGGTTAAATGAGATTAAATCATCTATGCCTGCGCTTCCGCGCGAATTGTATCGAAAGTATATTGCTGAATTTCATTTGCCAGAATACGATGCGCATGTGTTAACCGACACAAAAGAAATGGCATCATTCTTTGAAGAAGTTTGCACGTACACTAGTCATTATAAAGCTGCTTCGAACTGGATTATGGGGCCTGTGAAATCGTACTTGAATGAATTTTCTCTATCTGTTGCTGAGTTTCCTTTTTCAATAAAGCGTTTGGCAGAGTTGATCGAATTGGTAGAAGAAAATAAAATCAGTTTTTCAAATGCCTCTCATCGTGTGTTTCCAGAACTAAATAACCATCCGGGCAAGTCAGCATTGGAAGTGGCACAACAATTGGATCTCATTCAAAATAACAATCAGGATTCCATCTTACCAATTATAGAAGAAGTTCTGCTTGCATTCCCCGAAAAGGTAAAAGAATATAAGAGTGGTAAGAAAGGAATCGTTTCCATGTTTATGGGTGAGGTAATGAAGCGGAGTAAAGGTAATGCTGATCCTAAAATGACGAATGAATTAATTACGAAAAAATTAAAAGAGGTATGATGATGAATAAAGTTCAAAGTTCGAAGTTCAAGGTTCAAGGTTCAAAGTTCAAGGTTCAAGGTTCAAGGTTTGGGGTTCAAGGTTCGAAGTTCAAACTTGAACGTGGTAAAATTAAGGCGTTTAGCTTTTTGATCTTGGCATTTTGTTTTTGTTGCTCGTCTGCTGCTAAAGAAGAGCCGGTTCAAAATGGGTGGACTATTACTATAAAAGGAAAGGTAGGCTTTCCGCAGAAAGGTGAAATTTCTATACAGGAGTTGAAAAATGATGGAACTGGTTTTAAGGATACCATTAAACTTAAATCAAATAATACCTATTCAAAGACAATCAGAATTTCAGAGCCGGGATATTATAGAATGACGTTTTACAATCAGCAGACTGTGGATTTGATTTTGTACAAATCGAATCTTGAAGTGAATGTTGATGGTAATCAGCAAAATGGTTTTAAGGAAGTGAACGGATCGCCCGAGATTGCCATCATCCAAAAGGCGCAAACCATTATTCAGCAAGGCGAAAATTCTCCTATGATCGCACAACTCAATCAGGATTTTACGGTAGCATCTGAACAAAAAAATCAGGAGAAAATGATGACGCTACAAAAAGTGTACATGGAAGAGATTCAAAAAAGCCATGATCAGGTTGCTGAACTTCTGCGTAACGAGCCACCTTCGCTTGGCGTAATTAATTTATTGCAAAGCAATACGGTGCTCGATAAAGACAAATACTTCGATACCTATTTAGTTGTTTCAGAAAAATTAAAAAAAGAATGGCCCAATTATTCGCATGCAAAAGAGTTTGTTGCTTCGGTTGATAAAATGAAGTTGCTTGCTATTGGCCAACCGGCTCCGGAAATTTCGTTGCCCGATACAACGGGTGTAATAGTTAAACTTTCTTCCATGAAAGGTAAATATGTTTTGGTTGATTTTTGGGCAAAGTGGTGCGGCCCATGTCGCCAAGAAAATCCGAATGTTGTTAAAGCATTTAATAAGTATAAGTCGAAAGGCTTTACAGTATATGGTGTTTCACTTGATCGCAAAAAGGAAGATTGGTTACAAGCTATAAAGCAAGATGGTTTAACGTGGACTCATGTTTCAGATTTAAAATACTGGCAATCAGAAGCAGCAAAAACCTATAATATTACTGGCATTCCATTTTCACTTTTGGTCGATCCGAATGGAATCATCATTGCCAAGAATTTGCGCGGTGCTGCATTGGAACAGAAGTTGGAAGAAGTGTTGAATAAAAAATAACGATACCATGAAGTACCGGATTCCATCATTAATCATTTTTATTTTTTTGTACTCATGCAATATAAAAACGGAAGAGAAGAAGGTTGTAGGTTCGTATGAAATGAAGACCTTTCGATTAGAATCAAAGGGTGCATGTAGTGATGATTCTTTAGCGTGTGCTTCTTTTAAAATTAATTATCCCGTCTTTACAGGATTACCTCAAGCTGCACTTAATTCACTTACAAATGAGATTGCAAAATCAGTAAGCACAGGTAATCCGGAACTTGATTCGCTTTCTTTTCATGAAGAAGGAAAAGCATTTATTGCTGAGTATGAATCTTTCGTAGCGGAATATCCTGATAATACATTGGGCTGGTCGTTCGATGCAACCGTTGACGTAGCGCTTAATAGTGATTCATTGCTCAGCCTTGTTGCTACCTATGAATCTTTCACTGGCGGTGCTCATGGAAGTTATGGCACTCACTTTATCAACCTCAATCCAAAGAACGGAAAAAAGATAACACTGTCTGATTTGCTTAAACCCGGTTATGAACCAGCATTGACAAAACTAGGAGAAGAAGCGTTCCGCAGCTCGCTTGAGTTGAAAGACAGTATACTTTATTCCGAAGAGGGATATGAATTTCCCGATGGTGTATTCACGTTGAACGATAACTATGGATTTACAAACCAAGGTATTCGGTTCGTCTTTAATATTTATGAAATTGCTCCGTATGCTTTAGGCTCGCAAGACTTTGTAATACCTTATGAAAAAATAAAAGACTGGCTAAAATAAAGAAACGTTACCAGTTTCCGGTAGCCGGTTATTGGTAACGTTTTTTGTAGTTCAGTTGTGATTCAATCTTTACCCTTCTTTTTCAGGTGTTGCGTCAACATCATCTAGTTTAAAATTGAAAGGCATTACCATTTTCTGTCGCACGATTTTTCCATTCTGTTTTCCAGGGTTCCAGCGTGCACTTTCATTCATAACGCGTATTGCTTCCTCATCGCAACCAGCACCAATACCTTTTATTATTTTAACATCTGAAATACTTCCATTTGTGTTTACTATAAATTCGACAAGGACTTTACCTTGTATTCCTGCCTTCTTTGCTTGACTAGGATAATTCATGTTTTTAGAGACGTATTCATAAAATGACGTTATGCCGCCTTGATACATAGCTTGTTCTTCTACAATCGAATAAACATCTCCTTGCTTGGAACTTTCAGAAACTTGTGATGTCATTCCGTTATACTCGAGAATGGCAAAAGTTTGATTGTCTTCTGATTTTTTATCCAGACCAGTAATGATTACCCCAGCATTCGATTCACCCACCAGTGGAGTAATATCTGCTTCGCTATAGAATTTACCTAATGGAAACGTAAACATCTCTATCGAGTTTGGGAGCCCGTGTTGTTTTTCCATCTCTGCTAGTTTGACTTGAGCGTCTTTATTGAGTTCGACTAAAAGATAATTTGAATTGGGATTTTCTTTTTTAAGCTGATCATAACGGGCTTGTACATTTTCTGGAACAACAAGAGCATTTGTTGAATTCTTTGCAATCTCAGTTATGTCCG
>JBBRFY010000170.1:0-10274 GCA_038241205.1 Cytophagales bacterium | reverse complement strand
CACTTACTTGCCGAAGCACTTGAGGCACTTCATCCAGATGTAAAGTTTGGTATAGGGCCGGCAATAGAAAATGGTTTCTATTATGATATCGATTTGGGAGGAAGAACATTAAGTGAAGAAGATCTTGCTGCCCTTGAGGCCAAGATGAAAGAGCTTGCAAAAAAGGACAGCGCATACATTAGAAGTGACGTAACCAAAGGCGAAGCATTAGATTATTTTTCAAAGAAAGAAGATCCATACAAACTTGAATTAATTAGTGGCTTGGATGATGGTAATATCACCTTTTACAAGCAAGGTAATTTTACTGACTTATGTAAAGGCCCACACATTCCACATACCGGGTTTATAAAGGCAACGAAGATTTTGAATGTTGCCGGAGCATATTGGCGCGGCAATGAGAAAAACAAAATGCTCACTCGGCTCTATGGCATTACCTTCCCGAAGCAAAAAGAACTGGAAGAATATCTTCAGCTTTTAGAAGAAGCAAAGAAACGCGATCATAGAAAGCTAGGAAAGGAGCTTGAGCTTTTTGCTTTTTCCGAAAAGGTAGGGATGGGCTTGCCACTTTGGTTGCCGAAAGGAACCATCTTGCGTGAACGGCTTGAGCAGTTTATGCGAAAGGCGCAGATCAAAGCAGGCTACGATCCTGTAGTAACACCCCATATCGGGAGCAAGCAGCTATACATAACCTCGGGTCATTACGAAAAATATGGCAAAGATGCTT
The DNA here is from genome assembly GCA_038241205.1 of Cytophagales bacterium. Taxonomy (GTDB): domain Bacteria; phylum Bacteroidota; class Bacteroidia; order Cytophagales; family Cyclobacteriaceae; genus Chryseolinea. The sequence continues at coordinate 9,550 of JBBRFY010000170.1, read as the reverse complement.
TTCAGCCAATCCATACCCCAGATGCAAGCGAGGAGTTTTTGTTAAAGCCAATGAATTGTCCTCACCATTGTGAGATATATAAAACGAAGCCAAGATCCTATCGGGATTTACCGATTCGGCTTGCCGAGTTCGGCACCGTTTACCGCTACGAGCAAAGTGGTGAACTTCATGGTTTAACTCGTGTTAGAGGCTTTACTCAGGATGATGCCCATATATTTTGCCGACCTGATCAGGTGAAAGGTGAGTTCATCAAGGTAATTGAACTCGTTCTTCACGTTTTCAACTCACTAGGTTTTGAAAATTATACAGCACAGGTTTCCTTACCTGATCCTGAAAATAGGACAAAGTATATTGGAAATCAGGAGCAATGGGATATTGCAGGGCGTCAAATCCAAGAGGCAGCTGATGAATGTGGTTTAAAAACGGTTGCCGTATTAGGCGAAGCTGCGTTCTATGGTCCTAAGCTTGACTTCATGGTGCGCGATGCGCTGGGCAGAAGTTGGCAGTTAGGAACCATACAAGTGGACTATCAACTACCGCAACGCTTTGAATTGGAATATGTAGGATCAGATAATCAAAAACATTGTCCGGTAATGATTCACCGCGCACCGTTTGGATCTTTGGAAAGATTTATCGCTGTTTTGATTGAACATTGTGCTGGAAATTTCCCGCTTTGGCTGGCGCCAGATCAAATTGCTGTGCTACCAATTTCAGAACGATTTAATGATTATGCTCAGCTTGTCTATCACAAACTTAAAGAACAGGACATCAGAGGTTTATTAGACGATCGCGATGAGAAAATCGGAAGGAAAATTCGCGATGCTGAGACGAAGAAAATACCGTACATGTTGATTGTTGGCGAACGCGAAGCTTCAGAAGGTTTGGTGGCCGTTCGCAAGCATGGAAAAGGAGATCAAGGCAGCTTAAACTTAGAAGATTTTGTAAATCAATTTAGAATTGAGTGTGCTGCACCCAATTGATGTTTTGATAAACTGAAAATATAACGATATTTGCACCCTGTTTTTTAACTTAAACATTTTAGACCATCGCAATCAATAATACAAGACCCAGTTTTAATCGATCTGGTGGAAGAAGAGGTCCTCAACGACCAGAAGAGCCATACCGGATAAATGAAAGGATAACGGCTTCGAAAGTAAGGGTAGTAGGGGAGAATATCGCTGTTGATGTTTATCCTATTCAGCAGGCCATTAAAATGGCTCAAGATCAAGGTTTGGACTTGGTTGAAATCTCTCCAAATGCTGAACCGCCTGTTTGTAAAATTACAGACTACTCGAAGTTTAAGTATGAGCAGAAGAAGAAGCAAAAGGAAATTAAGGCGAAAGCACTTAAGGTTGTTATAAAAGAACTTCGTTTTGGTCCAAATACGGACGAGCACGATTTTAACTTTAAGATAAAGCACGCCATCAACTTTTTGCAGGGAGGTTCGAAGGTAAAAGCAACTGTTTTTTTTGCTGGCCGATCGATCGTGTACAAAGAAAGAGGAGAGATACTTCTTCTAAAGTTTGCGCAAGCGCTTGAAGAGTATGGAAAGGTAGAGCAACTACCCCGATTAGAAGGAAAGCGGATGAGCATGTTTATCATCCCGAAAGGAGTTAAAAAATAGAAGTCTAATTTTTATATAATGCCTAAGTTAAAAACAAAATCCGGAGCTAAAAAGCGCTTTAAAGTGACTGGCACCGGTAAAATTAAGTTCAAGAGTGCCTTCAAAAATCATATCCTGACAAAAAAGGAAACGAAGCAGAAGAGAAGACTTGGTAACAAGAATCTCGTAAGCAAGTCAGATATGCAAAATGTGAAGGACATGCTTGTTCTTTAGTGGTTCTTATGTTTAACCTGGTTTCTGGCAACTAAGTGCTTTGAAATAAAAAGCCGCCAACAGCCAAAAAATGCAACAAAATGCCAAGATCAGTAAACAGTGTGGCCTCCAGGGCTAAGCGGAAACGCATCTTAAAACTGGCCAAAGGATTCTTTGGAAGAAAGAAAAATGTTTGGACTGTCGCGAAAAACGCAGTCGAAAAAGGTATGGTGTATGCCTACCGTGACAGAAAACAAAAGAAGAGAGAGTTTAGAGGTATTTGGATTCAGCGTATAAACGCAGGAGCTCGTATCCACGGATTATCTTACTCGGAGCTTATGGGCAAATTGAAGAAAGGTAGTATCGATTTGAATCGGAAGGTATTGGCTGATTTAGCAATGAATCATCCTTCAGCTTTCGAAGCAATTGTCAATAGCGTAAAATAGCAACGAGGTTGCTAGACAAAAAAGGGCTTAGGCCCTTTTTTTGTTTCGAAATTTTTAGATTACCTTGACAATCATTTTTTATACTGAAGTAATTATTGCCATTTTTTAATCTTAATTTCAGCAGTGAGCAGGACAGTATGTATACATCAATTTTACTTTCAAGTTCTTAAAGGGTATTCATGTTAAATCAACCCTTCCATAACGGAGAACCTGAACCGAACTCATCTGATGTCGTAACAGACATTCAGATTGGTCATGAAAATCCCTTTCCGGGTCTGCGATCTTTTTCTACAGATGAATGCCATCTTTTTTTTGGAAGAGAGGGACAAGTCGATGATATTTTGCTAAAAGTTTCGAGTAACCGATTTGTTACCGTTATGGGGTATTCCGGCAGTGGTAAATCATCACTGATGTTTTGCGGAATGATCCCGGTTTTGTTCGGAGGGTTTATGACCAACTCCGGCTCGTATTGGAATGTGATTACAACAAGACCAAGTGCGTCACCCATTCAAGAGCTTGTTGACTCCATCATTCAATTTATGGTTGATAGCAAACGCATTGATCATGTAGATATCGATATTCATAAGGCGATTGTTAATTCAGTTCTTCGAAGCGGCCCTGATGGCCTCATTGAAATAACAAAATATCTGCAAACAGAAAATGGCGAAAATGTTTTTTTCTTGATTGATCAGTTTGAAGAAATTTTTAAATACAAATACGATTTCCATAATACTGATGCTGAGAATGACGCGCAGGTATATGTTAATATGATTTTAACTGCCGTTCGGCAGACCGAGATACCGGCCTATGTAGCGTTAACCATGCGTTCAGATTTTATTGGTGAGTGCACCCATTTCGCTGGGTTAACGGAATTGATAAACAGCAGCAATTATTTGGTTCCTCAAATGACGCGCGATCAAAAAAAGATGGCAGTTGAGGGGCCTATTGCAGTGGCGGGAGGTAAAATATCGCAACGTCTTGTTAAGCGCTTGATAAGCGATATGGGAAATTATCAGGATCAATTACCTATTCTTCAACACGCGTTGATGCGCTCGTGGGATCATTGGGTTGAAAATCATGAACCTGGAGAACCGATTGATATTCGCCATTATAATGCCATTGGCAAAGTTGGGCAGGCGCTGGCGCTTCATGCCAACGAAGCCTTTGATGAATTGCCGGTACGAGAAAAAGAAATTGCGGAAGTTCTTTTTAAAAGTATAACTGAAAAGAATCAGGACAATAAAGGTATGCGCAGACCAGCTCGACTGGGTCTTATCGCGGAACTTGCTGAGGCGAGCGAATCAGAAGTTATTGAAGTGGTCGAAAAATTTAGAAGACCGGGTCGATCGTTCTTAATGCCAGCTACCCATATTACTTTAGATAGCGATTCAATGATTGAACTTTCACACGAGAGTTTGATGAGAATATGGAATCGGTTGGAAGTTTGGGTAGATGATGAAGCAGAATCGGCTGTTATGTATAAGCGGCTTTCGGAAGCGGCTTCCATGTATCAAATAGGGAAGACAGGGCTCTGGCGACCGCCCGATTTGCAGTTAGCACTGAACTGGCAACGCAAACAAAAACCAACGCGCGAATGGGCTCAACGGTATGATGAAGCATTTGAGCGAGCAATTGTATTCTTGGATACCAGTCGCATTACCTATGAGGCGGAACTAAAGAATCAGGAGATGTTGCAAAAGCGCTTGCTTAGAAGAGCGCGCGCAACAGCTATTATTTTGGGTATCGCATTCGTTGTGGCCATTATGTTTTTCCTGTTTTCATACACTCAAAAACTGGAAGCAGAAAGACAGCAAGCGGCTGCAGAAGTGCAAAAGGTTTTGGCAGAAGAGCAGCGTGAAAAGGCAGTAAGCAGCGAAAAGGTATCGAAAGATCAAACAATAATTGCACAGCAGGCAAACGCGGCATTAGATATTAAAAATCAAGAATTAATAGATAATCTAGAGCAGTTAGGGATTGCAAAGAAAAAAGCCGAACGAGCCTTTATAATTGCCAAACAAAAACAGCAAGAAGCCATAGCAGCAGGCGAACAAGAAAGAATAGCAAACGCAGTTGCGCAGGCGGAAACCATACGGGCACAGCAGGCATTGAACAAAGTAGATAGTCTTTTAATGTTAACCATTGCACAAAATCTTGCAGCAAAATCATTTCAGGAAGATGATGACAGCAATCTAGCCGGACTTCAAGCCATGCAGGGATACATATATCATAAAAGATATCATGGCAAAAAATACGACACCTATCTATACCGTGGTTTGTATAGTGCGTTAACAAAATTATCGGGAGACACCTATAACGCCATTAAGGTTCAGGGGCCACCTCGAAATCACATGAAGTCTTTAGTGGTGTCGTCTAAAGGAAAGACCTTCTATTCTGCTGGTTCTGATGGTAGAATTTTTATTGGTAATTACGAAACACTCGACAATCAGCCAACGGCTTACGCCAATCCATATCCAAGTAAGGTATTACGATTGAGTAGAGATGAAAACTTTTTGGTTAACGGAAGTGATTCAAGTATTGTGCAGATATATAATTTAAAAGATAAATCGAAAGAGCGAGTTGTAAAAGGATTTAAAGGCGGTACGAATGATATTGAATTTCTTCCCGATAATTCTGGTTTCATTGTTTCCTCTACGGGAAAAACATTATCGCTTGTAAATGCACAAAACGGAGAGATGAAAATTTTAAAAGACCTTCCTTTCGAATTACAATCCATTAGCATTAGCCCTGACGGGAAATTATTAGCAGGAGCATCGTGGTCTGGTAAGGTAGTGTTGATCAATCTTTCCGATTACTCTATAAAAACATTGGTGGACGATAATAGCAACCGCGTATTGGTGGTTCGTTTTAGTCCAGACGGAAATCAATTGGCTTATGGGTTAGATAAAATTGATGATCCATTTAACAAGAGAGGAATTGTGAAACTGTACAATTTCCAAAAGAACGAAACACGTCAATTCAGCGGACATAAAGCAGGTGTCTATGATATTGAATTCAGTCCCGATGGAAAATTGTTGGCAAGTGCCGGATCAGATAAAAAAATCCAGCTGTATGTTTTAGATAATCCGGATGACATACCTATTGAAATGGACAATAACAATGGTTTTGTTTGGGATATTGAATTTGCCAGTGGATCTGACTATTTGATTTCAGCGTGTAGTGAATCAGAGATAAGAGTATGGCCAACTGACCCTGCATTGCTGGCCAATAAAATATGTCCAAAACTGAATCGTAATATGACGCAGGAAGAATGGAAGAAATATGTTGGAGACGGAATTGATTATGAAAATACGTGTATTAGCGTTTTAATAAAGGACTATTAATGAAGATACAGTATTGTATTGTAGGTTTTACTTTTTTCTGCGCCTCCATCTTGGGGGCTGTGGCGCAAGATGCCAATGAGGTATCGCTTAATATGGCCGTTGATGAATTTAACACAGGTCACTTTACGGGTGTTCCAGAACTTTTAAGTCCCTATTTAAATGGGAAGCAGAGCAGAGAGTGGCGACAACGTGCGTACTTGCTGTTAACCCAAACGTATCTCTTGCTTGAAGACCCAGAAGCAGCGAAGAAAAGTTATTTAAAAGTTTTAGAGGCGAATCCTGAATATGCTCCTAATCCTGCATTAGATCCTACCGACTTGGTTTATTTTAGTTCGAAGTTCACTACCGCTCCAGTATTCTCGCTGTATGGATTTGGTGGCGCGAATACCTCGCAGGTTAACGTTCTCCGAAATAATTCAGCGGTTACTTCAGATCCAAAGAATGATCCTATTCGTATCAAATACGCTCAACGTGTAGGGTATCAGTTTGGCATGGGGGCGGAGTGGCACTACGATGAAAATTTCAGCCTAAATGGCGAATTAAACTTCATCCATACGTCTTTTAAGAAGACAACGTCATATGCATTTAAGCAAGACGTCATCGATGCGATCGATCGGCAGAATTGGTTGCGGCTTCCTCTCGCGATAAAAATCTCTGATCACATTGGTAAATACAGACCCTATGGATATGTCGGTTTTTCATTTGATTATTTACTAAATGATAATGGTAGTGCCACTACCATAAACAACGATAGTTCGAAGTCCGACATTGCGCCTTTTAACTCACTTCGAGTAGAAAGCGCAAAGCAAGACTTTACACCCAGAAGATATCGTTTTAATAATTCCTTTTTTATCGGAGGCGGTTTAAAATACAAGACTGGCTTTGATTACGTTTTCATTGATGTTCGCTACGCACTGGGTATGCGCAACATAGTGAGTATAAAAGATTTCTATTATACCTATCGTGGAGATGACAAGACTTCTGATAAATTTTTACAAACAGGTACTTCCACTTTTGATCGTGGCGTTGTTGATGATTTCTTTCGAATGAACAATATTATTTTATCTGTTGGATATGTGCACCCGTTGTATAGGCCACGGGAATTAAAGCATGGAAAATCGAAATCAATTTTAAGAAGGATAAAGAAGCAAGATGAGAAACGTTAAATTCAGATACCTTCTTTTGCTGCTTGCTGCACTAACTTTTTCAGGCTGCGATACCAAAAATGAATTTGATAATCTCTTGAAGGATTACTTTATAAAATTCTACGGTGAAGATGGCGATCAGCAAGGAATTGATATGATCGTAAACTCAGATGGCACGATGGTGCTGTTAGGCAATTCCACTTCTGCCGATGGCGTGAGTAAAATTTTCTTAGTAAAAGTAAATACAGAAGGTAATATTATCTGGCAGAAGACATTCGCCACAGAAGGTGAGAATGCTGTTGATATTGAAAAAAACCTCGATGGAAATTTTATTATCCTATCAAATATCATCACGGGACGAAATGCAGTGACCGGAGCAAATGAATATAAAATTCATTTAACTAAAATCACTCCTGACGGTGAGGTAATGAAGGATTTTGAGTTTGGAAGTTTAATAAGTCAGTACGGCAACACAATAACGCCAATCACCAATGCCTTCGTTCCGGAAGGGGGGTTTATGGTTTCAGGTTACACCACTGACATTGAGGATGGCATTGAGGTAGATGGAATTGAGTCAACTGATCTTATTATACTCTTAGTAGATGCTGCATTAGATAATGCAGTTTGGCCTAAACCGCTGCGAATTAAAAATCAGTTAAGTGGAGAAGCCATTAAAGTATTCGAAAGCAAAACATATGATGATCTGGTGAAGAATGGTGATAGACCATTTTATGTTTTTGGATATTCTGATGATGCTGATTTTAGTAGTGACTATGAAAATAATTTACTCTGTCTTTCATTAAAGGCAAATGGCGGTCCCTCTGATTTTTCTGCTATATCGTATGCAGGCACTCCACAATCGCAAGAACGAATGAGCCAGACTATTGAAGACCATGGATTTGGATTTATTTCCGTTGGAACACAAACAATCGCTGCAAATCAGCAGCGATTGGTAATTGCTAGAAGCGAGGTTGATGGAAATGGATTACACTTTATATCGAATTCGTTCAAAGTGGTTGAAGGAGACAGAAATTTGAAAGCTGTTTCAATTACGAAATCTATCGCTGGCGGTCGGTATCTAATACTATCAAATGAAAAGCATCCAACCGGAACGACCAATCTTTGGCTATCAAAAGTGGATATTGATGGTAGATTAAATTGGTCGGCTAGTTTCGGATCGATTACTAAGAATGATTTTTCAGGCACCGTAAGAGAATTGGATAACGGGAAGATTGTGATATTGGGAACCGTTGAATTGGAGTCACAGAATAGCAAAATGGCTCTTATAAAAGTCAATGCGAATGGTGAACTTCTTGACTAATTTTCGCGGTGAATTTTACGGGTTACAAAGTTTTGGTATTATTGATAAAGTAGGGAGTTGGTGATTTAAAATCTTTTGAATGTCGCATTTTTACAAATTCAATACGTCTTTTTTTACCAGGTTTGGCCTACTATTTTTATTTGCCATCAATGGCATATTCTCGTATGCGCAAGTAACGTTTTCAGGTGGCGTAGCGCCCACCATGTGTACTGGCGATCCTTCCTTCGTAACGCTGTCTGACATTACCATTACAGAGTCTCTCAATACCGATTTTTTAAATATTGATGGAATAAACAGAACCATCCGGATCGGTTTTAATGTCGGATCGCGATTTCAATTTAATACAGGCGCTATTCCAATCGTTACGTTTACCGGAACAGGGGCAAGTGATGTTTCAATTTCAGTTCAAAGTTTGTCCACCATACAGCTAACCCTTGAGATAAGTGAGTCAACGGATATTAACAGTACAGGTATTAATGCAATTATCATTTCCGGTTTGCAAGTGCAAGCCATCACCGCTTCTTCAACAGCAAAATTAAATCGCGCTGCTGGCGGAACGTTAACATTCAACGGTTTTGCCGCAGGTAATTTAATTCCATCATCATCGCTTGTTAGCGATTCCTCACCCACTGTCTCGAATGCGGGGCTCGATAAAAATTTTTGTGGTTCTGGCGCAACCTTATCGGGAAATAATCCTTCGGTAGGCACAGGGCTGTGGACCTTAGCACCTTCAAATACAGGCACAGGCGGCTCGTTTGGAACTGCAACATTATTCAACAGCAGCTTTACAGGTACGCCTGGTCAAACGTATATTTTACGATGGACAATCAGCAATGGCGTTTGCACCCCAAGCGTTGATGATGTTCAGATACATTTAGATGCTAGTCCGACAACTTCAGCCGCAGGGTTAGATCAAATAGGTGCCACTGCAGTTTGTGGAACATCGACAACATTAACAGGAAACACACCAACAATCGGCACGGGTTCATGGAGTGTAGTATCGGGAGCAGGCGGAAGTTTTGTAAGTATTAACAGCGGAAGCAGCGTATTCAATGGAGTTGCTGGAACTACCTATACCTTACGTTGGACGATCAGCAATGGAACGTGCATCGCCAGCGCAGATGATGTTGGTATCAGTTTACTGCAAAATCCAACTACTTCTAATGCAGGACTGGATAAAAATATTTGCGGCACAAGCGTAACGTTAACAGGAAACAATCCTACAATAGGAACAGGCATTTGGAGTTTCGCGCCTTCGAATGTTGGCACTGGTGGTTCGTTTGGAAACACAGCATTATTCAACAGCGGTTTTACAGGCACAGCAGGACAGACTTATATTTTAAGATGGACAATTAGCAATGGCGTTTGCACACCGAGTTCAGATGATGTTCAAATTCGCTTTGATGCTAGTCCGACAACTTCAGCGGCAGGGTTAGATCAAATAGGTGCCACTGCAGTTTGTGGAACATCGACAACATTAA
>JBBRFY010000169.1:0-10327 GCA_038241205.1 Cytophagales bacterium | reverse complement strand
TGCACAAATAGGTATTGAATCCTTGGAAGAAAATGCGCCACATCAATTTATCTTCAAAATGACGTGGTGCGTATTCATGGGCCTCAAAGACAATTTTAGGTTGTGGAGTAAATGAAAATGCTAAGGGTAACGTCTCCACATCATTGGCTATAATCAAATCAAAATTTCTATCGCTAAGTTGTTTCACTACAAGATGATAGTTATGCAAAATGCGGTATGCTACTGGATAGATCCTCAAAATCAAAAATGCTGAAGTGAAAATTTTTCGGAGTATAGTTAAACGGGTTGGAGTGATCTTAATCACTTCATAGTCGGTTGTAGCATCTGCATCAAAACAAACTACGGTTACATTATAGTGATCCTTCAGTGCAAGTAGTTGTCGCTTTACACGCGAATCCTGTTTGAGATTCGTCAAGACGAGTACAAGAATTTTCTTTTTCATACCAATGGGTTCTTCTTCAATCGACTTGAATTCTCCTTAGCAAACGCCTCCCACGATTTACCTTTCGTTTTGCTTTCTCCTTTTTGAAAGTAATGACAAACCGCCACGGCCAGCGCATCGGTGGCGTCTAGTAATTTAGGAAGTTCTTTTATTTGAAACATCGTCATCAGCATTTTGGCCACTTGCTCTTTGGATGCATTTCCGTTTCCGGTAACGGCTTGCTTTATTTTTTTTGGAGCATATTCTACAATCGGTATTTCGCGCGAAAGCGCTGCGGCCATGGCCACGCCTTGCGCTCTGCCCAACTTTAACATCGACTGAACATTCTTTCCAAAGAACGGTGCTTCTAAAGCCACTTCGTCAGGATGGAACTCATCGATGAGGCTAATGATGCGTTCAAATATTTTTTTGAGTTTCAGCTCATGTCCTGCGTACTTGCTAAGATGGATCACTCCAAACTGCATTAAATCAATCTTTGGTTTTTTGATGAGGATCAGTCCATAACCCATTACATTCGTTCCGGGGTCGAGGCCGAGGATGATTTTTTCTTTTAGAATTTTTCCCACGGCCTCAAGATAGGTAGCGTTTATAAATTTCTGAAATTACAGCGTGATAAGTGCATTCATTAGTTTGATTTTTATGATGTATGCCGCGCTGTTAGTCATGCTGATGGTGGGCTGGCGATTGGCGATTCGAAAACAGGGGCGTATCGAGTTGAGAGATCAACCACTGGTCTCTATAATAATACCCGCTCGGAATGAAGAGCGTACTATTTCTTTTTTGCTCCATGACCTGTCGTTGCAATCGTATCAACATCTTGAAGTAATCGTTGTAGATGATCATTCGCAGGATGGAACGGTTGAGAAAGTGGAACACGAAATGAAACGTGATAAACGCATTACCTTATTGAGTAATGTTGATCATGGTAAAAAGTCAGCACTGGCATTAGCTATAAAATCAGCCAAAGGCTCTATCATTATCACCACCGATGCAGATTGTCGTGTGAATGAACCATGGGTAGAATCACTCATACCGTATTTCGAAAATGCCGAAACGAAACTCGTTTTTGGCGGAGTGAAAATTTCTGCGAACGCTTTATTTGAAAATGTTCAGGCGTTGGAGTTTGCCAGCTTAATTGGGTCGGGTGCAGCTACTGCGGCTTTGGGTTTTCCAACAATGTGCAATGGTGCTAACCTGGCATTTCGCAAAGATGTATTTTTTGAAGTAGAGGGTTATGCAGGAAATATAGATGTGCCTTCTGGCGATGACGAATTTCTAATGCGTAAGATAAAAGAAAAGTATTTGGATGGGATTGTGTTTGCCGGACAGAGAAATGCAGTAGTATCTACAGCACCGTGTAAAACTTTTACGGAATTTATGCATCAACGCATTCGCTGGGCTGGTAAGTGGAAACACAATACGTCTATGCTTTCAGTGGCGCTTGCCATTTTTATTTTTAGTTTTCAAGCCTCCATAATTGTTTTGGCATCGCTCTTTTTTTTAAAGCGTATCGATCCATTTACAGCCGTTATTTTGTTATCCGCAAAAGCGTTGCTTGAATGTATTTTTCTTTTTAAGATAAGTAATTTTTTTTCGCTTCGGTGGAGTTGGCTTTCCTTTCTATCCCTTCAATTGCTGTATCCGTTTTATGTACTTACCATTGGTTTGCTAGCCAATGTGTTATCGTTTTCCTGGAAAGGCCGAATGCTCAAAACCCATACAGTCAGTGAGAAGGGGTGAGTTGGCAGTCATCGTTACCAGTTACCGGTGTCCGGAAACTGCCAACCGAAAACTGATAATGGTAGAACTTAATTTGAAAGCGTAACTTTACCGATACTATGGTTGATCAATCCCTCAAAGCCAAATTTGAAATTAAAGAACTTGAGCTAAATGCCCTGCTCGAAATTACGCAGGCCATTAATAGCAATCTGCCAGAAGAATCACTTTACAAGATTTATAATTTCACATTGCGTTCAAACCTTAACATTAAAAAACTTGCTCTTTTTGTGTTGGATGCTGATTGGAATTGCAAGGTACATTTTGGCACGAAGCACCAATACAATTATGTAAAGCTGTTGGCTGAGTTTAAAACCGTTCAAGACATTAAACACTTACGTGATTTTGAAACTTGCGAATTTACTGAGTTTGACATTATTATACCCGTTACTCACAAAGATGATACACTCGCGTTGGTCTTTGTTGGCGGACTGGATAAGTACGATAACAGTTATCAAAATGAAGACGGTATAAAATTTATTCAGGCACTGAGCAACATCATTATTGTAGCCATTGAAAATAAAAAAATGGCACGCAAGCAGTTGGAGCAGGAAGCGTTTCGAAAGGAACTTGAAATTGCCAGTGATGTGCAGCAATTTCTTTTTCCGGATACCTTACCCAATACCGATGTTCTAAAAATTGAAGCCAGCTATTTACCACACGATCTTGTGGGCGGTGACTATTATGATTACATACCGATAAACAAAAACCAATTTTTAATTTGTGTTGCCGATGTAAGTGGAAAAGGAATTCCGGCTGCGTTGATGATGTCTAATTTTCAGGCTTCTTTAAGAACGTTGTTGAGACAAACTCCAAATCTTACCGAGATTATTGAAGCCTTGAACTTTCAAGTGTTGGAAAATACGAAAGGGGAGAAGTTCATTACTTTTTTTGCAGCCATTTATGACATACGATTGAAGACGATGGTGTACGTAAATTCTGGTCATAATCCTCCCATATTAATCGATCGAAAAAATGGTATTCGATTGTTGGAGGAAGGCTCAACGGTTTTAGGCGCCATGCACCCATTACCTTTTTTAAATGAAGGATTTGTTACCGGCCTCGATGATTTTCTTTTGTTTGCCTACACTGATGGATTAACAGAAACGGTTAATGAAAACGATGATGAATTTGGAATTGAACGCGTCATTGATTACTTCCAACAACCGGAAACTTTCAACAAAGACCTAAAGGTAATTCATCAGGATTTAATTGTGGCGTTGGATAATTTCAAGGGCAAGAAAGGCTACTTCGATGATATTACGATTTTGTCGTGTAGGGTGGTGTAGCGGGTGAGAATTTAGAATTTAGTATTTAGAATGGATGCGTCAATAATTTATTTCCACAATAAATGCGTGTAGACTTACCGTAATGTTTTGTTCAGAGAAAGTAAGTGGAAGACGATTACGATTTAAGTCTGAATGCATTTCACGCAAAGGCGCTAAGAAATGCCGCGAAGAATGCAAAGAGATTTTTTTTGAAAAGTTGATTCTTTATGAGTTGGAATTCGTTTTGCGAACTTTGGATTTTAATCTTTGTGTCTTTGCGTGAAATGCATTTTTGTTTAGGAACGGAGAACGGACGCGTCATGATAAAGAATACCTTGTCTGGAAGATGCTTTCTTCCCTTCTCCTCCATCTTTAATTTCCCACTTTCGCACAATGAAGTAAATACTTATGAGCACCGCCACAATTAAAAAATAAACGAACACGCGGGTGATGCGTTTTATTTTTTTATCACGTTCATGAATGGCCATGAGCTCTCCATAATTCCGGTGTTGGGCAATTCGCCCGGAACTGAGTCTTTGTCGTTTTAGCCGTATATCATTCCTTCCCATCGTACTTGATACGTAAGTTAAAATTTTTGCGCAAGCGATCAATCGCTCTGTACGTGCGCATCTTTGCTCCACTTTCGGTGATATCGAGAATGAAAGCAATTTCCTTAAAATCTTTGTCTTCAAAGAACCGAAGTTCCAATACCTGCAGCATTTCAGTAGGGAGTTCTTTTAAATAGGTCAACATACGTTGAATCAATTCTTCATCCCAGCCTTCGTCTGTCTGCTCCATCAGTTCGCGCACGCGCAACTCTTCGATGCTAAATACCTTTACCTTTTTCTGCTTGCGATAATGTTTATTTACTTCATTGCTGGCAATCTTATATAACCAAGCTGAAAACGGAACACCCCGAAATTGGTAACGCGCTACATTATTTAGTGCACTTAAAAAGGTTTGCGAGCAAAGGTCTGCGGTAAGATCTTCATCATCTGTCTGACGGTAAATAAATCGAAAGATCCGATCGTAGTATCGCTCATAGAGTTCGCCAAAAGCCGATGAGTCTTTCTTTGATCGTTCGAGTATTTCATACTCCTGCTGTATTTCAGCTTCCGACATGCGTTCTAGGTTACGGGGCTATAATGCGATATCTTTTTTTAGTCACAGTATAGTTAATAGTTAAAAGTTAATGGTTAATCGGAAATTCAAAACACAGGTATAGATTTTCGTTCATTACGATTAACAATTAACAATCAACGGATAACTTAAAATTCTGCATTACCCGGAAAGCGTGGATACGCAATAACATCTCTAATATTGGTCATGCCACTTACAAATTGAATAAGGCGTTCAAAGCCCAAACCAAAACCGCTGTGTGGTGCCGATCCAAATTTTCTGAGTTCAAGATACCACCACAAATCTTTTTCAGGTAAGTTCAATGCATGAACGCGATTCATTATTTTATCATAGCGTTCTTCTCGTTGAGAGCCGCCAATGATTTCGCCAATACCCGGAAAGAGCACGTCCATTGCAGCAACGGTTTTACCATCATCATTTTGGCGCATGTAAAATGCTTTAATCTCTGCAGGATAGTTATACAATATAACCGGTTTCTTAAAATGTTTTTCAACAAGGTAACGCTCGTGCTCCGATTGCAAATCAACTCCCCATTGATCGATAAGGTATTGAAATTTCTTTTTCTTGTTGGGATTTGAATTTCGTAATATCTCTAGTGCTTCTGTATACGAAAGACGCTGAAAATCATTCTCGGCAACAAACTTTAACCGATCTAATAAGCCAAGTTCGCTGCGTTGCTCTTGTGGTTTAGTCTGATCTTCTTCTGCTGCGCGTTTGTTTAAAAATTCAAGATCTTCCGCGCAATTTTCTAAAGCGTATCGCACCAAGTATTGAAGAAAATCCTGAGCGAGCTGCATGTTGTCGTTAATATCATAAAATGCCATTTCAGGTTCGATCATCCAAAACTCAGCAAGGTGGCGCGTGGTGTTAGAATTTTCTGCGCGAAAGGTAGGCCCGAAAGTATAAACCTCGCCTAAAGCCAACGCATATGTTTCTCCTTCAAGCTGACCCGAAACGGTAAGATTTGTTTCTTTTCCGAAAAAATCTTCTTTGTAGTTTATTTCACCCGTCTCAGTAAGAGGAGGATTTTTTGCATCCAGTGTTGTTACGCGAAACATAGCGCCTGCACCTTCAGCATCCGATCCGGTTATGATGGGAGTATGGATGTAAAAGAATCCTTTATCGTTAAAAAATTTATGCACAGCAAACGCCATGGCATGGCGCACGCGCATTACCGCACCAAAGGTATTGGTGCGCGAACGTAAGTGCGCAATCTCCCGCAAGAATTCAAGCGAATGTTTTTTAGGCTGCAATGGAAACTTCTCAGCATCACTATCGCCTAAAATTTCCAGCGACTTTACTTTTAACTCAACCAACTGTCCTTTTGCCGGAGAGGCAATAAGATCTCCGGTAACGGAAATACAAGCGCCAGTCGTAATGCGTTTTAAAAGCGCTTCATCGGTGTTAGCAAAATCCACAACTGCCTGAATATTTTGTATGGTCGATCCATCATTAAGAGCAATGAATTGCGTGTTACGAAAGGAGCGTACCCAGCCACACGCTGTAACGGTTTGTCCTGTGGGTAATGTTTGAAGCAATTCCTTAATCTTAGTCCTTTCCATATTGTATCCGTTAATCGTTAATCGTTAATTGTTATCCGTTAATCGTTGTTTGTTAATCGTCCATATAATTTTAAGCACGCTACCATTAACGGATAACGATTAACCGATAACTCCCCGCAAAGTGGGGGGCAAAAAACGAAAAATATCAGGTCATTTCATAGCAGGTGCAATTCAAATTATCGCCTTGGACTAAAGTCCATCGAGAGAAGATTGAAATAACCACGCACTTAAGTGTGTGGTTAACAGCAACAATATTATATGGCTTTAGCCCAGCAGCACAGTTTCATTGCGTCAATTTGAGATGCACCATTTCATAGCCTAATTGGTTTTAATGGCGTTGAAAAAAATAAAATTGCTATACTAAAACAGGTCGTCCCACTGTTGACTATTTTTTTAACTTTGTCCTTTAAACCTAAAGAGAAATTTCCATGCAAAAGCTTGGCTTAAGCCAGAACCTTCAGCAAAAGTTGTCGCCACAGCAGATTCAGTTTATAAAGCTGTTGCAGGTTCCTACTGCTGAGCTTGAATCGCGAATTGAAGAGGAGATGGAAATTAACCCCGCGTTAGAAGAGGGCGAAGACCAAGAGAAACCAGAAGAGAGCAACGAGGAAAGCGAATCGCCAGAGTCGGAAACTCCAGAGAGCACCACGAGTGATAATGATGGTGAAGGCGAGGTAGATATTAAAGATTATTTGGGGGAAGAGGATTATAGTGGTTATAAAATGCAAGGCGATGGCGATGATGGCGAAGATCGTGAAATGCCTATCCCGATGTCGTCTTCATTGCATGAATTATTGATGGATCAACTTGAGTTTTTAGGACTTAATGAAAAAGAATACGCCATTGGAAAGCAGTTGGTAGGCAGCATTGAAAGCGATGGATATATTCGAAGAGATCTAGATGCGATTACCAATGACATGGCCTTTTCGCAAGGTATTGATACCACCGAGCAGGAGGTAGAGGTGGTATTAAAAAAAATACAGACATTCGATCCGGCAGGTATTGCAGCCAGAACGTTGCAAGAATGTTTACTGCTTCAACTGGAGCGCATGGATAATGGTCATGATATTGATGTGGCGGTCGCCATTAGAATCATCACTGATTGTTACGAGGAGTTCACAAAAAAGCATTATCAAAAAATTCAAAAAAAGCTCGACACAGAAGACGAAGATTTTGTGCGTGATGCCATGGAGTTGATTGTAAAATTAAATCCGAAACCAGGTGGAGGAAGCGTTGGTTCGCAAGGCGCAAAAAATCAATACATCATTCCAGATTATATTCTTACCAATAATAATGGTAAGCTCGAGCTGGCGTTGAACAGTCGCAATGCACCTGAGCTTCGCGTAAGCCGCTCGTACATTGATATGTTTAAGGCCTACGACAAGGGCAATAAAAAAGATAAGAAATTAAAAGAGGCCGTTACGTTTGTTAAACAAAAATTGGATGCTGCAAAATGGTTTATCGATGCGATAAAGCAAAGGCAGCAAACGTTGTTGAGAACCATGAGTGCTATTATAGAATTTCAAAATGATTTCTTTCAGGAAGGTGATGAGACCAAACTGAAACCGATGATTTTGAAAGATATTGCACACATGATCAATATGGATATTTCTACAGTATCGAGAGTGGCAAGCAGTAAAGCAGTACAAACTGATTTCGGAATTTTTCCGTTGAAACATTTTTTCTCTGAAGGTATTGCAACCGATTCTGGTGAGGAGGTAAGCAGCCGCGAGGTGAAGCAAATTATTAAAGACATTATTGAAAGCGAAGATAAAGACAAACCTTTTTCAGATGATAAACTGGAAACCATCTTGAACGAAAAGGGCTATAACATTGCAAGACGAACGGTGGCAAAATATCGCGAGCAACTTAATATTCCGGTGGCCAGATTAAGAAAGGAATTGTAAGGTGAACATACTGGCGCGCATTGTTTCAATTGTATTTCATCCGTTGTTATTGGCAACCTATTTATTTTCCCTCTTTATTTTTTTATTTCCTGCAGCGCTTGAGCCCATTAGCTCGAACGGGCATTTTACTTTTCTGCTTCTTATATTTTGTGTAACGTTTTTATTGCCGGCATTAAACGTTGGCATGTTCAGAATGATGGGCACCATAAAATCGTTGGAAATGAAAGAGAAGCGCGAGCGCATTCTTCCGTTTATTTTTATTTCGGTGCTTTACCTTGCCATTACCTATTTATTGTATACAAAGCCACGCATTGGGTTTGATGATAACCTTTTTAAGTTCATGCTTATTATTGATGCGCTTGTGCTAATGGCTACGCTGGCTACATTTTTTTATAAGATTAGTATTCATAGTCTCGCTGCGTGGGGCATGCTCGGAATTTTAATTCCATTGAATAAAGTCCTTGAATACAACACCTTGTTTTACCCTACCTTGATTGCGATTGTTTTTACGGGAGTAGTAATGTCGGCACGTTTAAAATTAAATGCCCACACACCACGCGAAGTAATGGTGGGCGGTATGCTGGGTTTTGCTGTTAGCTTTGCAGGAATGATGATTTTATTTTGAGTGTTTGAAATCTTTTTTGATCTCGATATCTAATTACTGTTCATTAATCTTTATAAAATTGTTGCCTTGGTAACGGAATGTTAACGACACTCATTTGCCACGAAGACTCTAGGTCGTAGAGAAAAACGAAGAAATAATTTGAAATAAAAATCAATATCATGAACTATTCGTTTCTAAAATACTCGCTTGAAAATGGAGTTGCTACCATTACCTTAAATCGTCCCGATGTTTATAATGCCTTGAATGATGAAATTACCTATGAGCTTCAGGATGCTTTGAAAGTTGTTTCGAAAGATGATGCTGTGCGTGTTGTTGTGTTAACAGGAGAGGGAAAAGCATTTTGTTCTGGGCAGGATTTGAAAGCGGGTGCAGCCGATGAAAAAAGATCATTCATGGATTCGCTCACCAAGCGATACAATCCGATTATTCGCGCCATGCGAAATTTACCCAAGCCCATTGTTTGTCGCTTGAATGGTGTGGCCGCTGGTGCGGGATGTTCCATTGCACTCGCGTGTGATATTATTGTGGCCTCGGAAGAAGCAACACTAATAGAGGTATTCATCAACATTGGTTTGGTACCGGATTCTGGATCATCCTATTTTTTACCTCGCCTTGTAGGAATGGCAAAAGCGTTTGAGTTGTGCAGCATGGGCTCGCGCATAAAAGCAAAAGAAGCAGAGGCTTTATGCCTGATCAATAAAGCAGTTGCAGCTGACCAATTGGACGAAGCCGTAAAAATGTATACAGACTATTTCGCAAATGCGCCTACAAAGTCCGTTGGATTGATTAAGAAGATGCTGAATAAATCTGCTACCTCTACTTTAGAACAAATGCTTGACTACGAAGCATATTGTCAGGAGATAGCGGGGAGTTCTGCTGATTATAAAGAAGGTGTTTCTGCTTTCTTGGAGAAACGGAAACCGAAGTTTCTGGGTAAATGAAGTTATCCGTTAATGGTTAACCGTTAATCGTCTTATCCATCTAAGTTTTTGAAATATTAAATCGATTCCTATAAGCTTGCAGTGACACACCCTAGTCCCACACCCACGATTAACCAATAACGATTAACCAATAACGATTAACGGATAACCTCCTTAAAACAATTCTTTAGCAATTCTATAAATCGGATCGGACTTGCCCATCGAATAGAAGTGTAATGTCGGTACACCTTTTTTAATAAGTTCTTTCGATTGCTGGATGCACCATTCAATACCTACCTCTTTCAATGCAATATTATCTTTACACTTCTCTGCTTCTTCCGAAAGTTCTTCCGGAATATCAATATGAAATGTTTTCGGTAACACGGTTAATTGTCCTTTACCAGTTAGTGGTTTAATACCCGGAATGATCGGCACATTAATTCCAGCTTCACGGCACTTATCCACAAAATCAAAATACTTTTTATTATCAAAGAACATTTGGGTCACAATGTATTCTGCACCCATATCGACTTTAAGCTTTAAATATTTTATATCTGCTTTTAAGTTTGGAGCATTAAAATGTTTTTCAGGATATCCGGCTACGCCAATACAAAAATTGGTTGGAGATGGAGTATGTAATTCATCATCGATGTAAACTCCGTTGTTCAAATTCACCACCTGATCTAA
>JBBRFY010000168.1:0-10530 GCA_038241205.1 Cytophagales bacterium | reverse complement strand
TAATCTGTATAGTCCTGAAATAGGTTTACACCCCTCTGGTGCAAGTGTCCACTGGAATTGCTTAATCCACATCGTTACATATTTAATCTTTATTAATAGAACGAACGCACTTTGCTTGATTTCGTCTTTCATAAAATTGATCTCCTAAATCAAGCGGACGCTTGAAAAATTATACACACAAGCGGACGCTTGCGCGAGATGGGTATCTACTTTCTATTTCTTAACTCAGCAGCCTTTTTTTTGAAGTACTCTATTTCCTGTTGGGGTGTCATGCCCTCAATTTCTTTGGAAATCTCATCTCTTCGCTTTCTCATAAAAGCAACGGCATCAAATGATTTCTTAATTGTTGCGTCTAGTTTCATAATTCTAAAATTTCTCTTGGCGTTCTTATTTCTAAAATCTTGTGTCCGTAATTAGCTGATCTGGTGCAAGCGTCCGCTTGTACTCAAATACTTTCCAGCGTCCGCTGGAATTGCTAAATCTATATGGTTGCCTCTTTGTGAATTTAATCTTTATTAATAGAACAAACACACTCTACTTAATTTTGTGATTTTCTTAATCAAGCGGACGCTTGAAAAATTGTACACACAAGCGGACGCTTGCGCGAGATCGGGGTAGTTCTAATTTTCCAGCTTCTGTCCGTGTATTGGACAGTAACTCCATGTTCCTTTCATCTTTTCTCTGTCAACTGGACAAAATTTAGAAGACATAAGAGTACTTAGCGGGAGTTTCCAAAGAAAATCGGAATTTGAATGTGATACTTTAAATTGTCCTTGAAGTTTTGCATCAATTAAATTTTTTCCGTTTTGGTCTGTCACCTTAAAGAAGTAAAAATGAATTCCTCGTCCCATTTGTCCAAGAGCTTGAGAAAAAAATGGCTTCATATTCTCTACGATAGTCAATGCCTCTCCATCTATTTGGTTTTTCGCTAAAGGAAAATATTTCTTGTTATTCTCGTCAAGAATTGTAATTGACTTACTTATTTCTTCTTCCGTTGTATAATTTGTTGTCCCGTCAGCATTTATCGTAAGGTCGCAAGCCCAAATCATTAAGTAGTTCTCAAACACATTTTCTAACTGATTGATTGTCTCTTGTTGTATTTGCTTATTATCTTTTAAAGCAATTCTCCAATATTCATTGGGAATCCACCATGCCAAACTCATTTTATTGTCTTTTTTATTCCATTGCTGAATTTCTTTGATTAACTCAGTCATGCTGACTTCATTTTCAACTTGCCCCAAAGTCAACAACGGAAGGCTTAAAAGAATACACATTATTACTTGTCTCATCGTATTAAAATTATCGACAACGTTTAGCAATGCAGTTTCGGCTTTTTGAAAAGCGTAACCGTCCCACGTTGGCCAACGAAATTAGATATTTACTGTTGATGGGCAAACATCACACCGTAATTGAATTTAGCTTTTATTGGGCGTTCGTTTTGAATTACTCAAATCGATCCTGATAGTCTTTCCATTCCCATTGGAGGATCAGGTTTCTCAAGTCTCAAAAAGTGCGCATATTTATAATTACCTATTACGGATTCAACACACCCACCTTCACCACGTCAACAACCTGCCCTTTCTTCCGTGCATAAATACTGTGATCATACATGGCTTCACAACTTACGGCCGGCAAATAATAACTACCGGCATAACTTGCTGTCAATATGGTTTTGAATGTTCGCGCACTTCCGGCAGATAAATCGAAATAGGTATAGACGCGATCATCGCGAATGTCCTGATAATTTCCGCGATCGGTTTTGGCTACGCTTTCATCATCGTTCAAACGAAGATTGTTGATCTCCCAACCCGATGGAAATATTTGCGACAACGCCATGTTCTGATATAGTCCGCGAAGACCCGGATTTTTTACCGTTACACTTACCACAAACTCAGTGCCTTGCTCCAGTTTTGTTGGATCAATTACATTTCCTTTTGTATCGAAGTAATTTGTGGTGAGCACCAAATTATTTTCTCCTGATTCTTCCACGCCACGTGCGGGTATGCCGGTGTTAATTACGCGCACAAATAAACTTCCATTGCTTTCATTGGTAATGTTAATGGCACTTTTCTGCACACCGGTAATTGCCAACGGAACTTGCGATAAAGGTAAATCAGTACTTGCGCGAACAGTCTTACCGTTATAGGTATACGCAAACTTTAGATCGCCACGTTTTTCTTGCGCCACAAACAGTCCAACTGATTTTAAACAGAAGGCAACAGTTTGTGTGCTCATCCAATAACTGTTTGAACTAAGTTGGGTTGAAATTTCTTTCAACAACTCAAAGCCTTTTACCTTTTCATTTAACAATACCAATGTTTCGAGAATGATGGCTTTGTCACGCAAGTCGCTGCCATACGAATATCCCATTTCTTGATACGGCTTTATTTTAGTAGTTAAATCGTTCACCATTTTCTTTGCAGCTTCCGGTTGTCCGGCTTTTACATAGGCAGCAGCCAACGTCCATTTTGTTGAAGGAGAAAGATCATTCATCTCGCGCAGCCTATTCATCGCGCTAAGTTCTGCGGCACCCGCTGCGGCTAGGGTATACAAGCGATACGCCTGAATCATATCGGTGTTATAATATTTATAATCGCTGCGCCTCCACTCCATCGCTTTGTTGCGTTGAAATTTCTTCCAGCGCTTCAACATATCAGCGGGTATGTAATATCCTTTGCCTTCCGCTTCAATTAAAAAATGACCGGCATAACTTGTTCCCCAACTATCAGCATCTTGATTGCCTGGCCAATATGCAAAACCACCATCACGTGTTGTAAACATTTTGATGCGTTCTATTGCTTTGGTTACGTTATATTTTGTTCTTGATTTTTCTGCATCTGTTAAAGCCTTTACAGCATCTAAATAAAGCTGAGGGAATGCTGCTGATGTTGTTTGCTCAATGCAACCGTGTGGATACTCAATTAAATATTTCAATCGCGAGCCAAGGTTAATAGGTGGAATAGAAGAAACTTCTAGCACCGCAGCATTCGTACCGGCTACACCAACAGGAACAACACTTCCGTTCCATGTCTTGCCTATTTCCAGAAAGGTATCTGAAACCTGACTGATTAAAGGATTGGGATTGCGCACTTCAATTTCAATTTCATCGGTTGATTGAATTGAACCGGAAGAAGCGATGACCGTAATTTTACCGATACCCGTCTCAGATTTTACGGCCAAATCAAAATCAACGGTAAGGTCACCCGATGGCGACATGACTACGTTGCGTGTTGAGCCATTCGGAAGTGAGATCGGCCCTTGTGTTTTTATTTCAATTTTTACATTTTTAATTTTCTTGTCTTGTGTGAATAAGGTAATCGGAAGTTTCAATGTTTCTTCTGGGCCAAGTACACGCGGCAACGTTGCCAACACCATAAGCGGTTTGCGAACGGGTGTTGCTTTTTCGGCCTGTCCGTATGCACCTTCGTAACCGGCCACCACCATGGTTTTAACGGAACCAATGTATTGCGGCATAATGAATTTAATTTCTTTGCTTCCACCATCTAAGGTAATCGGGCCAAAAAATTTCACCACGGCTTTAAATCGATTCGCGCGTGGGTCTTCTTCTTTTGCTTCCATTTCTGCATCACCACCAATGGCAAGCAAACGTTCGATGCGCGAACCGAAGGCACCCATTACATCATCAAATACATCCCATGTTTTTACACCCAATGCTTCTCTTGCATAAAAGTTCTTCCACGGCTCTGGTGTTTTAAATTTCGTGATGTCCAACAAACCTTCATCTACAACGGCTAAGGTAAACGTCATCTTGCGTTTCGATTTCTCGGAAACTTTTATTGTTACCTCTTTTCCAGGTTCAAGTTCATCCGGCATAGAGATGATGGGTTCGATATGGGTGGCCGGATCTTCAATACCGATCGGGATAACACCATACATGCGAATAGGTAAATCATTAATGGTTTGTGAATGCGGTTGTAGCAAACTTACGTTCACAAAAATGTTGGGCGTCATATCAGCCGTGGCATCAATCGTAAATTGCGTGTCACCTTTTTGTGTTTCTACCCAGAAGGTATTGAGAATCTTACTTCCGTTCTCTACTGATACTAACGCCCGGCCCTGACCACCGCTTGGAATGGTGAGTTTTATTTTCTCGCCAACATTATATTTTATTTTATCAGATGAGAAGGTAAGTTTCGTTGCGCCACCTTTATCATCATTGCGACTGTTTCGACTATAATATCCTGGCTGATCAATGTAAACCGTTTTGCCTGTGCAATGTCCTGAAACCGGATCGCATACGCGGATGTAATACGTTCCCCAGTCGACAGAAGGAACAGAGAATTTCCAACTTGCTTTTCCATTGGCAGCGTTCAGTGTTCCCGTTGCCATCTCTTGCGCGTTATTACCTTGCACATAGTTGGCAATATTATCGTGAGAATTATCCCACCACCAATATCGGTTCAAACGATACAAGGTAATTTGTGCTCCATTACGCGCCACTGAATTTCCATCGACATCTAAGAAAGCAACATCGATACGATGTGTGCTATCGGTGTAGAGCATGCCGCTGTAACTCTCCCCTTTTGGAGTTTTCAAACCAACATACGATTCGTAAGGAAAATACGGTAAGCTAAATCGATCGATGCTAAAGTTTCCACTTTCTTCAAAAACTTTTCCGCGGAATACGGCTGTCATAAACCCTGGAAAATTTGCTGACGACTCTAATGTTGCGTTAAAAGATGCTTTACCTTCAGCATCTGTTGCGCCATCGAAAACCGTTTGGGTTTCAGCGGCATAATATCCCGATGGTTCTTCAAAAATGTAATCGTTATATTTTGGAAAAGAAGTACCGGCTCGTACAAGTGTAACTTCAAAATTACCTTTCAGATTTTTTCCTGGCGCGCCATGAAGCCATTTCACATCCAGATTACCTTTGATGGTATTGCCCATTATTTTTTCTGCACCAAAGTCAAGAAGAATTTTTAATCTATTGGGTTTAACGGTTTCAATTTTTACTTGTTGATTGAATTGCGTTCCGCCTACCTTAATGCGCGCCATCCAGTTTCCGGTAGGAGCATCGGGTGATGTGGCTGTAGCAAACAGATAGAAACCATTTTCTGAAACCGATTTAACCTGACGGTTGGTAACAATACCTTGTGGATTTTGTAATTCGAAAACTACCGGATGCGTTGAAGGCAATGTTTTATTTCTGTCTTCCAGCATAAAGCTAAGAAACAACGAATCGCCCGGGCGCCAAACGCCACGCTCGCCATAAATTAATCCTTTTAAACCTTTATCGATGTAATCACCTGAAACATCAAAGCCACTGAGTGATAACGATTCGCCATCGGTTAAGCGCATGTATCCGCGCTGCGCACCATTCTTCGCGATCACTGCGAAGGGAGAATCTTTTGAATTGAAGACAGCTTTACCATCTGAACTTGTAGTCGCAGTTCCCAAAGGTTGTTGCTGAAAATCATAAAACTCTAGCGACACATTACCTATGGGTTGTGTCGTTTTTAAATCTGTTACAATCACCATCGTGTTGCCATCATCGCCACGCTTGGCAATAATGCCAAGGTCAGATGCTAAAACATTTTTCTTAATTGTTCTGGAGGATGAACTGTAGTATGATGCATTACATGGATTGTCGCGTTGATCCCAATCGTAATCATCATCGTAATAATAATATTCTTCTTCATCATCATAATCACCATCGTAGCCCTGATAGCCAACACTTTCTTCTTCTACATCAACCTGATTTCCGTCATCATCGTTTTCGCAGATGTAGGCGGCATACGGTCTTTTAAATCCTAAGGTAATTTGATAAATAGCTCCGGGCTCTGTGTTGATTAATGTTGAAAGATCAAAGGTATATCGATTCCATTTTCCGATGTCGGTAATACCAGTGTTGTCTAGTTGTATTTTTTTCTTCAACACAATTCTACCCACGCGATTGAGGTCATAGTTACCGCTAATGTTATTGACTTGGAGGAACTGCAGAATGTTGTTCTCAAAGATTTTGGTGATCGTTAAGTCAACCGCTTTAAGATTCACGGCTTCGAAAGGAAGAATCAATCCATCGGTGCTTGGCAAAATATTTCCTTTGCCAACAAATCGAACCAATGGTTTCAATTGTTCGAATGTAATCTCCACAACGGAGAATGCTTTCATTTTATAATCGTTAATATTTCGCACGCCCATTTCAATGCGCAAGGTTTTTACGCCAACCTGACGAACGGGTGGATACAACCAAATTTCATTATCATGAATTTCAAAATCTAACGTAAGACTGCGGTCTTCCTCAACGCTGATCAATCCGCGGAGTTCTTGTTTTTCTTTTAACGGATCAGAAAACTGAAGCACCACATATTGATTTGGATTTTGAACCACTTTCGCATTCATAACTTTGAAATCGCCCAACGCTGGAATTTCAATTTCCTTTTCGCTTGACGTTTTTATTCCAAGACTTGATCCATCAATAGATAAATTCACTTTGCTTGCTTCGTCTTTGCGCGCAACATCTTCCACTATAAAATTATGCTGCTTACCTTCCTGAGCGTGAGTCCACGTTACCTTCAATTCTTTTCCTTCCTGCTTTGCCTTCAACATCTTTTCAACTGCACCATCTTCAGCAAAATCTGCAGTGTTCAGAATTCCTTCAACACGCTGCCGCTTAAGTTCAGTCTTTACATAGGGTTTTACATTTTCAATTGAGACTTCATAATTCTGAGGCATTACCTGTAAACTATATTTAAACTCAGTTAGCGCTTTACTTACCTTCATCAGTTTACCGAGTTGAAAACCAACTTCATAAATTTGTCCTGAAGCAAGCCGTGTCTCCGGTATAAATTCTACTGTATTTCTATTGAGCCATATTGTTTTACCTTTCACTGAAGGATTAAAATCAAAAAGCTTCACCGAAGTTTCCTGACCAATGGAAGCAGAGTCAACCACATCGCTTGAGAGAATAATGCGAAAAGAGGAATTGGATGGAACAACCCCTGCTGTATAAGAAGTAATGTATTCACCAAAGGCGGGATCGATATAACTTGATGATGGTTTTTTGCCTGCACCATTGGTAAAATAGAAAATAGCAAAGGCAATGATACCAATGGCCACTACTGCGATGGCGATTTTTTTCCAAGGAAGGTTTTGCATAAAGAAAGATTAAAAGGAGCGCGGTTGCTTTAGGATTGCAGCAAAGATAGCGGAAGAGCGAAATAAATTTTGGAGATGTAATTATTTAGAGAAAATCTTTTTCGCAAACATTTATTAAATGTGGCTCGCGCTAATGGAGTATTCCATTCTAATCTCATTATTGCCCAACCTTCGTTCTTCTCTCCATCACTTCTCTCCACGTAGTTAAAATAATCCCTTCATCCTGAAGAAACTTTTTGAAGGCGGGATCCTGCATGGCCAACAGGTCTCCCTTTCGAATAATGCCCGAATTGGTTATATGCTGAAACACTTCTGTCGGAGCCGTGCAATGCATAATGACCATGGTTAAACCGGGCTTCAATTCGCCAATGGTTTTAATATATTGAGAAGTTGAAAACTTTTGCAAGGCAGCATCGCCACTATTTTTATCGGTCGGATATTTCCAGTCGTAACTAACATTGTGAAGATCGTCTAGCACAGGTAAGCCTGCACTCCAGATCATTTGTCCGGCTTGTCGCAACTGATTTAAAAATTCGGGAGAGGCCATCCGCTGTTTTCCGATCATCGTATTATGGCCACCGGGAAACATGACGGGTATTTTATTTTCGATGCCTACTGTAATGTAGCGTTGTAAAAATTCAGGAGTAGCAAACAAGGTACCCATGTGCGAATCCATGTGTGTGGGTTCGAAGCCCATGGTGCGAGCACGTTCAAGTTGCGAGCGAATTTCCATTTCAACTTCATCAGCTTTGGCATTTTTTACTACCTCCTCAACCGATGGCCAAAATGCTCCTTCACTATCAACAAGGCCTGGCGTTGCTTTCTTCCCGGATAAAGGCGACCAACGATAATCATCCCACTCCGATGTTAAAGTAAGATGAAGACCCGCGTCAACTTTTGGATGTTGTTTGAGGTAATGAATAAATCCCGTAACCCACGGACAGGGCATCATCACGCTTACTGAATTGGCAACACCTTTTTCCATCGCCTGAATTACACCTTCGTTCGAATCCAGCGACATACCCCCATCATCAACATGCAGAATTAATACCTTGGCTCCTTTCGGGAAACCTAATTTTTCAGCATACGTCTGTTGTGCATTTGACGTGTTGATTACAAAAAGTAAAAACACGCAGGCAAGCAAAGTTTTGATCATACTCATATTAAAAATGGTAAAGAAGTGTAAAAGCAATTTAGGATAAGTAATGGAATTATCTGGTTCGCTTTGGTGATCTCAATAACGTTATCAATTTTATACCCAACATGGTAGATACCCAGGCAAGCAAAACCACAAACTCATAATAGCTTCCGCCTACTTGAGGAAGTTTACCCTGAACGCGTGGAAGATAGGTAAGGAAAAATAGTAGCCATATATAATAGAGAAATACAGCATCGAAAATACCAAACTTCCGTTTTGATAATCGACCTTTTTTATACCTGTAATCCAAAAGCGGCATTACAAAAATAAAAGCATAAGCAAGCACACCACCGGCCACACGAATTGGGATAAGCTTTGTTCCCGTAAGGATAACATACGAAAGAAGTTCGATGAGGTGTATGCCGTGAACTACTGCAAAAATTAAATATGGTTTTGAAGCGGACCATACTTCTATATTTTTTCCGTGCAACAAAAAGATAACACTAAAAACCATGAGCGACAACCTGCCGGAGAAACGAGTAATGGTTTGAAGCGCCAATACAGAAAATCCATCCATCAGCAATGCGCTAACGATGATGAGTGCTTCTAATGCAACCAGAAGATAAAGTAGCTTTCTAAAATTCATTGCAAGGCTGAATTACAAAGAATAAAGGTAGGCTACTTTTGCAATTGTACTAGTTTGTCATTACCAGTTTGCTCAACTCAGAATTTAAAATATATTTGCCACCTCAAAGGGGGATTAGCTCAGCTGGCTAGAGCGCTTCCATGGCATGGAAGAGGTCATCGGTTCGACTCCGATATTCTCCACAAAGAGTCTGCTATTCTGCAGACTCTTTTCACTGCATCTGGTTACGCTCTATAAATTCTTTGAACGTTTTGCGATAGGTATCGCTAATGGGTATGAGCGCATTTCCAATCTGCACTTCGCCTCTGTGAATAACTTCGATCGCGTCAACCGCTACAATAAAAGAGTTATGAATTCGAATAAATTTATCGGCAGGTAATTGTTCTTCTAAGGTTTTTAGGCGTTGAAGCGTTACCACCTTATGTTGCTTGGTGTGAATGGTTACATAATCTTTCAAACCTTCTACATACAAAATATCATCCCAACGCACTTTCACAATCTTGGTTCCATCCTTTACAAAAATGAAGGGTTGAATTGGCTCAGCAGATTTTCCTTCGATCATTACAACCGGAGTTGGCAATGCATTTCGTTGGCTTGCTTTCTCTACGGCCCAAAGAAATCGCTCGAACGTTATAGGCTTTAACAGGTAATCAATTACATCTAATTCATATCCTTCCAATGCATACTCGGAATATGCTGTCGTTAAAATAACCAACGGTTTTTTCTGCAAGGCTTTCAATAATGAGATACCTGTAATCTCTGGCATCTGTATATCGAGAAATAATAAATCAATACGTTCTTTGCGCAAAATCTCCATAGCCGCGAGCGGGCTGGAGCACGCACTAATTAAATTAAGGTATGGCACCTTCTTAACATATTCTGTCATCAGGTTTCGCGCCAGCGGTTCGTCTTCTACAATAAGGCAGGCAAGATTCACGCTACAATTAATTTTAATTTAACAGTGTATGTATCTATTCGGTCATCCACATTTAATTCATATCGATCGGGATAACTAAGCGCTAATCTACGATGAACATTTTGTAATCCGATACCTGACTTCCCTCCGTTATCAACTTGAGCACAAGGTATTTTACTGTTGCTCACTGTATATAGACACTCATCTCCATTAATCTCAAGTGAAATTTTAACCCACGCTGACGCATTGTTATTCGTTACGCCATGTTTAAATGCATTCTCTAAAAACGTAATTAATATAAAAGGTGTAATCAATACCGTGCTTACATTACCTTTAATGTCAAAATCGATGGGTATATGGTTATTCAATCTTAATCGCTCCAGACTTATATAACTCTCAATGTATTCAATTTCTTTTGTGAGCAACACCTTCGGGTGATTTGAATCATAAATCATATACCGCATCATTTGCGAAAGCTTTGCTATCACATCTGTTGCGTTATCTGCTTTGGTAAAAACAAGGTAGTATAAATTATTCAATGTGTTGAAGAGGAAGTGTGGGTTGATCTGCGCCTTGAGAAAATTTAATTCAGCCACTAACTTTTCGTTTTCTATTTCTTTCTTGCGTGCTTCCAACTCAAACCACTCAACGGCAAAGCGCAGCATGCCCACAAAAATCACGATGAAAATCATTATGGAGGCGGTCTGT
>JBBRFY010000167.1:0-10565 GCA_038241205.1 Cytophagales bacterium | reverse complement strand
GTAAAGTAGTGATGCGCGCTAAGGCTGAGATTGTTACCTCTCCAACGGGAAAGGAACAAATCATCGTTACGGAAATTCCATACATGGTGAACAAAGCCATGATGATTGAGAAGACTGCCGCGCTCGTTAATGAAAAGAGAATAGAAGGTATTTCCGATTTGCGTGATGAGTCCGATCGAGATGGTTATCGGATTGTTTACGATCTTAAGCGTGATGCCATTCCAAATGTTGTGCTCAATAATTTATTCAAATACACTCAACTTCAAACCTCTTTTGGTGTAAACAATGTGGCGCTTGTTAAAGGTCGTCCACAAACGCTTAACTTAAAAGATCTGATAAAGTATTTTGTTGAGCATCGTCACGAAGTAGTGATTCGCAGAACAAAATTCGAATTAGCAGAAGCAGAGCGTAGAGCACATATTTTAGAAGGCTATCTTATTGCGCTTGATAATTTGGATGAGGTGATCAACTTGATCCGTAATTCAAAAGACCCGGATGCTGCGAAAGATGGATTGATAACGCGGTTTGCTTTATCAGAAATTCAGGCGAAAGCCATTTTAGAAATGCGCCTTCAACGCTTAACAGGGTTAGAGCGGGACAAAATTCTCCAAGAGTATAAAGAGATTAAAGACCTCATCGACCGATTGAATTCCATATTGAATGATGAATCCTTACGTATGCAAATCATCAAAGATGAATTGACAGAGATTCAAGATCGCTATGGAGATGCACGCAGAACATTAGTCGTTCATAGTGATGATGACATTACTATGGAAGATATGATTCCGAATGAAGAGATGGTAATTACCATTTCGAATCAGGGATATACCAAACGCACGTTGCTATCAGAATATAGAACGCAGGGCAGAGGAGGTATCGGATCGAAAGGTGTGGTAACGAAAGAACATGATTTCACAGAACAGCTTATCATTGCGCATGCCCATAATTACCTTTTGATTTTTACAGATCAGGGTAAAGTTTACTGGAAAAAAGTGTACGAAATTCCGGAAGGTAATAAGATTAGTAAGGGCAGAGCATTGCAGAACCTCATCAATATTGAACAAGGCGAAACGGTTAGGGCGATCATTAACATTAAGAACTTATCGGATGAGGAATATATTAACAACAATTTTGTAATTCTCTGCACAGAAAAAGGCGTTATCAAAAAGACTTCGCTTGAAGCATATTCCAGACCGCGTCAGGGTGGTATTAATGCCATCACGATTCATGATGGCGATAGATTGTTAAATGCCTCTTTAACAAATGGCAAGAATCACATAGTAATCGCAAAAAGTGAAGGTAAAGCAGTTCATTTTAAAGAGTCAGATGTTCGCCCAATGGGGCGAATGGCAGCAGGCGTAAGAGGCGTAACGCTTGACTCTGAAAACGATAAGGTAATTGGCATGGTTTGCATTAATCGCGAAGACGCTAACTTGCTTGTTGTTTCTGAAAACGGCTATGGCAAACGATCGCTTATTGATGACTACCGCATTACGAAACGCGGAGGGAAAGGAGTGAAGACAATTAATGTTACAGAAAAAACTGGCAAGCTTGTTGCCATCAAGCAGGTCGTGGATGAAGATGAATTGATGATTATTAATCGTTCAGGCATCACCATCCGCATAGCCGTTGATGAACTTCGTGTGATGGGTCGCGCAACGCAAGGCGTACGCCTTATCAAATTAAATGAAGACGATAGAATATCTTCTGTTACACAGATTCAGTATATTGAACCGGTGAAAAAAGATGATCAGGAATAAAATAGTTTTGATTTTAACGTATAACCACCAATGAAAAAAATTGTAATTGCACTACTCATCGCTTTACCTATTGTCGCGTTTGCGCAGAAAGAAGTTAAGCCAAACATTAACAAAGCATTAAATTCTTTGAAAGCAAAGAAGTATGATGATGCAAAGGCCATGATTGATGCCGCCACAACGTATGAAAAAACAATGAACGATGGCAAGACATGGTTTTATCGCGGATTAATATATGGAGCGTTAGATACCACCGCTGCCTATACCTCAACCGAAGATTTGGCATCTATTGCAGGGGAATCATTTAAAAAGGCAGATGAATTATCTGGAGGAAAATCAGGCTCTTACTATGTTTCGGGTGAAAATGGATTACCAATCTTATACGATCAGGTGAAAAGCTCGATTACCCAACGTTACTTATATAATGGCGATAAGCTATTCGCTACAGAACAGTTTAACGATGCGTTAGTACAATTTGAAAAGGGGATCAAATTTGCGCCCGATACTGTATTTTATCAGTACGCAGGGTATGCAGCGTATAACGCTGAGGATCGTAAAAAGGCAGCTGGCTATTTAAGAAAGTATCTAGAACAAGGCGGACGCCAGTCTCAAGCCCTTACCATGGCGCCATTGCTGGAATATGAAGATAAAAATTATGAGCAGGCGTTGGCTGATGCAAGAGCAGTGTTAAAAGTAGTGCCCACCCAGAAGGATATGAAAATCGTTGAACTCAACTCATTAATTGAGTTAAAAAAATATGATGAGGCTTCCAAGATTATTGAAGCTAAACTAGCTCAGAATCCGAATGATGCGCAAGAAAATTATTTGTTAGGCGTGCTGAACAATGAGCTTGGAAAGGAATCTGAAGCAAAGAAAAACTTTGAAAATGCACAGAAGGCGGATCCAAAACATTTTGACTCATCTTTAGCACTTGCTCGTATTGCATATCAAGACGCTAAAGTAGTGAAAGATAAAATGAATGCATTGGGCATCTCTGCGGCTGATAAGAAAAAAAGATTTGAACTTGATGCGGTATATGTCGAAAAGTTAAAGGGTGTTCTTCCATATTGGGAGCGTACTGAAAGTATTAATCCAAGCGATCAATCTGTATTAGATGCTTTGTATCTTATATATACAGATCTTGACAATCAGCCAGGGTTAAAGCGAATTGAAAAACGTTATAAAGAATTAGGACTGGATAATTAGTTCAAAATTTAAGTACCTAAAAAAGGTTGACTGAAAAGTCAACCTTTTTTTATGATTTATATATTTTGCATCAACCAATGAACCTCAATGGCTGGATATTGATTTGGATATTTTAATTTCTATTTTAATTTCTATTTTTATTTCCATATTAAAATCTAAAGAAGAAAATGGAAACGACAGCGATAACAAACGAGCAGAAGAAAACACTTTGGTTTGTTATAGCTGCATCTTCTGTAGGTACACTCATCGAGTGGTATGACTTTTATATTTTTGGAAGTCTCGCTACTATCTTATCAGAACAATTTTTTCCACAGTCTAATCCTACCGTGGCTTACCTATCGGTGCTGGCTACCTTTGCCGTTGGTTTTATCGTTCGCCCTTTTGGTGCGATTGTTTTTGGAAGGTTAGGTGATTTGGTAGGAAGAAAATATACATTCCTTGTTACCCTGATTTTAATGGGCGGCTCTACCTTCGCTATTGGGTTAATCCCGGGTTATCAAACCATTGGTATCGTTGCGCCCATTCTCGTTTTAGTTTTACGCCTGCTACAAGGCTTAGCGTTGGGCGGAGAGTATGGTGGCGCTGCAACCTATGTTGCCGAACATGCGCCTGCCGCGAAACGTGGATTTTATACAAGCTTCATTCAGACAACGGCAAGTCTGGGGCTTTTTGTTTCTATCGGTGTAATACTTTTAGTGCGCCAGAATATGGAGATTAGTGCTTTTAACGAATGGGGCTGGAGAATTCCTTTTATACTTTCTGCTGTGTTGGTTATTGTTTCTATTTTCATTCGACTGAAGATGAGCGAATCTCCAATGTTCGCGAAGCTAAAGGCAGAAGGTAAAGTTTCTAAAAATCCCCTAAAAGAAAGTTTTGGAAATAAGGAAAATTTAAAGCTTGTACTTATTGCATTGTTTGGTGCAACGGCTGGTCAAGGCGTTGTGTGGTACACCGGTCAATTTTATGCTATGTCATTTATAGAAAAAACATGTAATATCGATTTTGTTCAAACCCGAAACATCATTGCCATTGCGTTGCTTATAGGCACGCCTCTGTTTATATATTTTGGTTGGTGGTCTGATAAAATAGGTAGGAAGGTAATTATGATGGTGGGGATGATAATGGCGGTCATTCTTTATAGGCCTATTTACATTAAGATGTATGAGCAGGCAGATACATCTTTAAAAGAAGAAAGAATAGAGGATCGTATATCTTCATCAACGTATTCCATTAATGCAGAAGGAGATTCTATTCAGGTAACGAACACGTTCAAATTATTTACGGATGATACAAGTCTGAAAGAGACTTCCACGATTGTGGTTTTAAATAGCGGAAACGGAATTGATAAAGCAATACCGGTGGTTACAAAACAAATTACGCTCGGTAATGAATCCTATTGGAACATGATTGGGTTGGTACTCATCCAAATTGTACTGGTTACAATGGTATATGGACCAATAGCTGCTTTTTTGGTTGAACTATTTCCTACACGAATACGCTACACCTCTATGTCTTTGCCGTATCATATAGGCAACGGTGTGTTTGGTGGTCTCACGCCATTTATTGCTACAATATTATATGAGGCGAGCAAAACTAAATCAAATCCAACGGGTGATCCATTTGCCGGACTTTGGTATCCGATAGGCGTTGCGGCATTGTGCTTTATAATCGGTATGATTTTTTTAAGCAATCGTAAGAAAGCAGATGTAGATGCTATTGATTGATGTTGATTCGAAAATTCAATCTTATGAAAACGCTTTTCTATTTCGGCATCATTGGGCTATGCATATTTGAGATTTTGAATGTCTTCTTCATCATGCCTATGCCCGGAAGTCAGCAGATGAATAGCGTTGACATCGCTTACTTTCTGTATTCCTATAGATGGTTCTTTCGGATATTTTTTATTCTGTTGATTCTGATTGGTGTGTTTAACGCCTTTCAATCAAAACATAAATGGATTCCGTTGCTGGCACTTATGATCTGTTCAGGATTTACATATGTCTTCAACTTTATCATGAGTGCCGATAGCATGTTCAAGCAACCAAATGTACTTACCTTTAAATCGCAAAAAGAAAATGTTCTTAATGATAGCACAGTTGTTATTGGTGTAGAACACAACGGTGAGGCAAAGGCATATCCGATGAGATTT
This sequence comes from Cytophagales bacterium, assembly GCA_038241205.1. Taxonomy (GTDB): domain Bacteria; phylum Bacteroidota; class Bacteroidia; order Cytophagales; family Cyclobacteriaceae; genus Chryseolinea. The sequence goes on along the minus strand of JBBRFY010000167.1, from coordinate 5,453 downwards.
CTTACCTATCACCATCAAGTGCAAGATGTAATAGGAGGCAAGCCCATGATCATTACCTATTGCAGCGTTTGTCGAACTGGTAGAGTATTCGAACCGCTTGTTAAAGGAAAGCACGAAACATTTCGTCTTGTTGGCATGGATCACTTCAATGCCATGTTGGAAGATGTGACTACTAAAAGTTGGTGGCGTCAAGCAACAGGCGAAGCAATAACTGGATCAATGAAAGGCGAAGCACTTCCCGAAGTCGAGTCAACACAACTCACGATTGGAACATGGTTTCATTTACATCCTGATGCCGTTGTGATGCAACTTGATGAAGCCTCAAAATCGAGCTACGATACATTAGGAAGATTTGAAGTGGGCAGAAGCGAGGGCGATCTTACTCGAACAGATAGCTTGTCGTGGAAAGATAAGTCATGGGTAGTAGGTGTTCAGATTGGTAAAACAAGTAAAGCTTACGATTGGAATCTATTGAAAGAGCATCGTATCATAAACGATGAAGTAGGAGATAGACCGATTATAATTGCCTTGTCAGCTGATGGGCAGAGTTTTGTTTCATTTGAAAGACCATCTGCTGCCGAAACTTTCATCATTCGAAATGATTCACTTATTACAAATGGTAGGGCTTATAATTTTTCAGGAAAGACAGCCGATACAAATGGATCATTGAAAAAGGTATTGGCTTATCAAGAGTTCTGGCATAGTTGGCGAACGTTTCACCCTGATACTCAACAATACAACTATATAGAATAGCATAGGGAATCGCTGGCTATTATCATTTACAAAATCCACCGAGCGCGATGCGATTGTATCTACGGCAAACTAAAATCTCAAAATTGTTGACTGTTAATCGCCACAAATTTTTGTTTTCAACTTTGCTTCAATTTTCAAACCTAGATTTATAGCGCGATTTAAATCAGCGCAAGCTTCGTCTTTTTGCTTTAGCTTATTTTGGGCAATGGCCCGATTGTAAAAGGCCAACGCATAATCGGGTTGATAGGTAATGGCAGCGGTGTAATCTTCAATGGCTTCTTCATATTTCGCTTGCTTTGTCAGGATATTTCCACGCCCGAGCCAGGCCTTTTCTGATTTTTCATTTAGCGCAATTACCTTTGTATAGTCCGCGTAAGCGCCCGCCCAGTCTTTTAATTTCTCTCGCGCTAATCCGCGGTTGAACCAAATCTCAGGATCTCGATCTGTTACTTTTAGAGCACTGCTATAATCTTCTGCTGCACCTTTATAGTAGCCGGCTTCCATGCGTTGATAGGCGCGTTCAAGGTAGGGGTACAACATACTCGAATCACTTTCAATAGCGTTATCAAGTTGATCATCTGCTTCAGCGAGATTACCTTTCTTGCGATTTAGCATCGATAAATTTTTTAGGGCGATAGCATGATCGGGTTTTATGGCCAAGGCTTTTTTATAATCGGCCACAGCAGCACCGTCATCAAAATTTTCTTTTGCAACGCCTCGGTTTACGTAATAGTCGGGTTGACTTGGATCCAATGCTATTGCGGAATCGAACCAGACAATAGCAGAAGAGTATTTTTTTAATTGAGTATCCACCAAACCAAGGTAATTATATATCTGCGGCCTGAACCCGCTTTGTGCTGTAATCATTTCGCTAATGCCTGAAGTAGAGGATGCCGGTTTCTTAAAATAGACCGTGTTCGTTTCACCAGGCGGAAGATTAAGCACTTTTAAAAGATCTTCTTTAGCTTCTGCATATTTGCCAAGTTGGTAGCGCAATGTTCCGCGACTAAATAACGCCTCTGGCTGATTGGGATTTTGTTCAAGGTAAATGCTCAGATCGATATTCGCCCCTTCATAATCGTGAAGTTGTTGCTTTGCATACGCACGATTAAGGTAGGCTTGGTAATAACCCGGACTTTGCTGAAGGCATTTATCAAATTCTGTTAAGGCTTCCGCATACTTACCTTCATTCAAAAAGGTTTCTCCTTTTTCGTAATACAAAACAGCATTTTCATTTCGGTTTTGTGCTGAAGCGAAATCGATTGAAAAAACCAAGAGTACTAGAAGTCCAAAGGAAAATTTCATGCGTATGAATGTACTAAAATATTAAAGCACAAAAGATAAACCATACGCATTGATTTCCTGTTAAAGACGTTATGGAAAAGGTAAAAAAAATAAATCGGAAGGCTGGAAATAAAGCCCTGGATGAAAATATTCGAAAATCGTATATCGAATACCTTCTTGTAGAAGGAAAGCGCCCTGCATCTGTTTATAAATTCTGTCTTGATTTGGGTATAAAAGAGGATGATTTTTATAATCATTTCGGCTCGTTTGATGGGATAGAGAAATCTGTTTGGAAAGGATTTATTGATAAAACCATCGGTCGTTTAAAAGAAGATGAGACCTTCAACACGTTTACAGCGAGAGAAAAAATTCTCGCATTCTATTTTACCTTATTCGAGGAATTAAAATCCAATCGGAGTTATGTTCTTTTTCAGTTTAATCACTCGCAAAAACCAGAGTTTGTTCCGGAATATATAAAAACATTTAAATCTGAATTTGAATTGTTTTTCGAACACATATTGACTGAAGGAAAAGGACAAGGTGAGATTGCCAACAGGCCGCTTCTTGACAAACAATATCCAAAACTCTTTTGGCTACATGTCGGATTTCTATTGGTGTATTGGAAAGACGATGAGAGCCCAGGGTTTGAAAAAACCGATGCAGCCGTGGAGAAGTCAGTAAACCTAGCATTCGATATTATAGGTAAAGGTGCCGTTGATTCTTTTATTGACTTCGCAAAATTTTTATATCAAAGCAAAAAATAAAGTAGGTAGTAACCCATGAAAGAATTCGATCGTATTCCCGTAACAAAAGTACAACGTGCTTCAAAATTTATTTCTGCTGGCGCAAAGATTGGCACCAATTACATTAAGCATTACGGCAAAAAGTTGATCAATTCAGAAACATCGCGCGAGCAATTACATATTGATAACGCATCTGATATTTACAATTCATTAAGCGAATTGAAAGGTGGCGCATTGAAAGTAGCGCAGATGTTGAGCATGGATAGAAATATGCTGCCAGCAGCCTATCAGCAAAAATTTTCTATGGCACAATATAGTGTGCCGCCATTATCTTATCCATTGGTTGTAAAAACTTTTCAAAAATATTTTCAAAAAAGTCCCGATAAACTATTTGACACCTTTACACAAAAGGCAACGAATGCCGCTTCGATGGGTCAGGTGCATCAAGCAACATTAGATGGGAAGAAACTCGCTGTTAAAATTCAATATCCCGGTGTGGGCGATAGCGTGAAGTCAGACTTAGCAATGGTTAAGCCAATTGCATTAAATATGTTTGGCTTGAATCCTGTTGAATATAACGAGTTTATCCAAGAGGTTGAAATGAGGATGATGGAGGAAACCGATTATACGCTTGAATTGAATAGATCGATCGAACTCTCCCAATTATCAAAACACATCAAGAACATTGTTTTCCCAAACTATTATCCTAAATACTCCAGCCAAAGAATATTAACAATGGATTGGTTGGAAGGTAAGCCGCTTGGCGAAGTTTTAAAATCAGAATTACCGGAAGGTAAAGGCGATATTTTGGGACAAGCCATGTGGGATTTTTATCATTTTCAAATGCATACTTTAAAAGCGGTTCACGCTGATCCGCATCCTGGAAATTTTATTATCACTGATGATTTTAAGTTAGGTATTATTGATTTTGGTTGTGTAAAAGTTATTCCCAAAGATTTCTATACACTTTATTTTCAACTCTTAGAAAGCGATATTCTTACTAATGAAGCGAAACAAAAGAAAGTATTTGAAGACTTACATTTCATTTATCCAGATGACACTGCAAAAGAAAAGGAATTATTTTCAGCGCTCTTTATTAAACTCGTTGAATTATTAGGCAGACCTTTTCGTAGCGAAGTTTTTGATTTTGCTGATGATGCTTACTTCAATGAGTTATATGCTTTTGGAGAAAAGCTTTCTACAATGAAAGAAATTAGAAATTCAAAAAAGGCAAGAGGAGTTCGCGATGCGTTGTACATTAACCGTACCTATTTTGGTTTGTATAGTTTACTTCACGATCTAAAGGCCAAAATTATAACGGCATATTAGTTCGGGTTATCCGGTTAGCGCTTGCCTTCGTTGGAGACGCGATTGCTAATTCAACACCAATATGTTCGCCACTGAATACTATTATCTATTAATTAGTCGTTTTTAGCGTTGACAGCCAGCATTGTTAGCTGGTATATTTATGGCTTCTATGCAACCCAAGTCATTTACGTTCTGTCTTTGATTTGTTTTCTTGGGCATTGTGGCGCTTATGCTTTCTGTAACCGGCTTGTTCACACTCGTATCATTGAATATAATCAAGAAGATGAAAGAAATTGGCGTTCGCAAAGCATTGGGTGCGTCAACATCGAATATTACCAAAGTCGTTAACAAGGAGTTCGTTATTATTTTACTTCTAGCAAGTGTATTGGGATGAGCATTAGGCTGGTGGATGTCAGCAATGCTTATGGAAAGCATATGGGATTATTATCAGAAAGTAAGTATTACCTCCATGCTTATTTCTGCTTTAATACTTTTTATCGCTTCTGTTTTATCCATTGGCTATAAGCTTTATAAAACAACGCGACTCAATCCGGCTAATGTGCTGCGTGATGAATAGTCTATGGCTATGATATAAATACAAAAGCCGGATAGACCTCCGGCTTTTCTTGTTTATAGTGAATGTGCTGCAGATTTAATTGATGATTATTTTTTTTCTTACCACTTCACCAGATGTTGTTTTAATCTGAATAACATAAACACCAGCAGCAAACTCTGAAGTGTTTAACGTTTTCGATTGTTCGCCAATGCTGAATGATGTATTAAAAACCTCCCGACCAAACGCATCAATCATTTTAACAGGTAATGATTGTGAAAAGGCTCGCGGCAATTTGATGTTCACTTCTTCTTTTGCTGGGTTAGGATAGATGGAGATTTGATCTGTTAGCAAAGGTTCGGTTCCGGTTATTAAACTTTCATCAGGAATGTAAGTCGGTGTTTCTAGAAACCTTGCTTGATAAACTTCTTTAGTGTCTTGATTTTGAATGAACGCAACGATTGCTAGACTATCCAACCTGTAAGCTTTCGGAGACCACGAAACATTTACAGTTTCTGTACTACCTTCAAGCAGGATGGTAGTAATGCGCGTACCTGTTGCATCAGGAAGTAACTTTTTAACTACATATTTAAATGACGTTTCCCCGTTAGTACCCCTTGCTTCAGGTGCCACAATTTCTTTCTCAACAACAGCAATGTGTACTACCGTATTTTTAGGAAGATTTTGCTTTGCTGTAAACCGAACTTCAACATTTAATTTATCGGCAGGTGTATTAGAAGTAATGATAGTATCAATTGATACAGGTGTAGTTTCAAGAGTTTGTTGCGCAAAGACGTTTGCAAAATTTCCGT
>JBBRFY010000166.1:0-10629 GCA_038241205.1 Cytophagales bacterium | reverse complement strand
AGATTTCCGGTGCAAAGCTTATTCTCAATATATCTGATTTATGGCCACTTTCCGCAAAGGAGTTGGGCGCTATTAACCATGGGAGAATTTACAGTTTATTGGAGCGCCTTGAACAGTTTTTATATCGTAAGGCATTCATATGCACCGGTCAATCGCAGGAGATTGTAGATTATATTGAACGTAAAAATGTTGGCAAAACCTATTTATTCAGAAATGGTGTGGAGACGAAGCGTTTTAAACAAAGTAATTTTGATCCGCGAAGAAGAAATCAAATTGTTTATGCAGGATTACTTGGAGTCGCACAAGGCATACTTTCAATATGCCAAAATATTAATTTTAAAGAACTTAATGTTGAGTTTCATATATATGGTACGGGCGCTGAAAAGGAAAAAATAATTTCCTTTCTTGAAGGGAATAACCAACGAGGGATTACGTACCATGGTATCTTAACTCGCGATGAAATGCCTGACACATTAAGTTCCTACGGGGCCACACTCATTCCACTCATTAAGAATATTTATGGTGCAGTACCTTCCAAAATTTATGAGGCATTGGCCGCTGGCCTTCCCATTATATTTTCCGGAATGGGGGAGGGTGCTTCAATTATCACTAAGACAAAAGTAGGTTGGGTAAACCCACCGGGTGATTGGGCATTATTAACTGACAATATTGTAGCGTTTCTGAAAATTAGTAATGAAGATTATTTAAAATTAAGGAATAGCAATCGGGATGTTGCAAGTCAGCACTTCGATCGAAGTCGTCAGATTGCGCATCTCAGTGAATTTCTATCTTTGAAAATGTAGCGATGCCAGAAATAATACATGCTAAGACTGAAGATATTGATATGATAGCGCAATGCCATCGTTTGTCTTTTCCTGGTTCACTGTCAACGGCACTTGGGCAAAAATATGTAATGAAGATGCTTCTTTGGTATTTATCTAATGACCATACATTTTTAATATTTATGAAAGGGGAGGGTAGATGTTTGGGGTATTGTGGCGGAATGGTGAAATCCATCTCGGGAGATGGTTCAGCTTCAAGTATGGCTCAATATAGTTTTAACTCAGCGGTGAAATCTTTTTTAATGCGTCCGTGGCTTGTAATTCATAGGGAGATCAGAGCAAAATTTCCATTTATCTTAACAAATTTAAAAAAGCGTTTTCTAAATAAAAAGGGTAATGACACCACGCCAAAAATTACTTTTGAACCTTATGTTGGGTTAGTAGTTATTGGGGTTGATCCGAAGTTTCAGGGTAAGGGATTTGGATCATTGCTGCTTCAGGAATTTGAAATCATTGCAAAAAACAAAGGGATTAAACGAATGATTCTATCAGTTTTGTCAGATAATAATAAAGCTATCAGTGCCTACCAACGAAATGGCTGGATGATCACCAAGGTAAACGGCAAATCAACGTCCATGGAAAAACGAGTGAATAATCACTTGGTATAGTCATCCCTCTCCCCGGAGAGCCACCGAGGGTGAGGCCTTAACCTTTTCTAATAGTAAGTCCACCAATGAAGTGAGTTCAATTTTAAGTGAGATTAAAATCAGAAATTAAAGTACACTAATGAGTATTAAGCTAACATTGATCGCAGGAGCTCGTCCTAATTTCATTAAGATATCACCAATCATAAAAGCATTAGAGGCGGCCAAAGATAATGGTGCTGCAATTGAATATCGTTTGGTACACACCGGCCAGCATTATGACGATGCCATGAGTCAGTCGTTCTTTCGCGATTTAGGTATTCCCAATCCAGATGTGAATTTGAAAGCAGGTTCAGGAACACAAGCAGAGCAAACCGCTTCTATAATGGTGAGCTTTGAAAAAGAACTTGTTGAAAACAGACCCAATGTGGTAGTTGTGGTGGGCGATGTAAACTCAACACTGGCCTGTTCTATCGTAGCGAAGAAACTGAACATTGATGTGGCGCATGTGGAAGCGGGAATCCGATCGGGAGATCGGATGATGCCCGAGGAAATTAACCGCTTGGTTACCGATTCAATTTCTGATTATTTTTTCACCACCACCCTACAGGCAGGCGAAAACCTAATGCGAGAGGGAGTTGATCCTAAACAAATATTCTGGGTGGGCAACACCATGATCGATACGCTCATAGCACAAGAACTCAAGTTTAGAGAACCGCCAATCTTTTCAAGTCTGAAGTTACTGAAGGAAGAATACCTGGTTCTCACATTGCACCGTCCCTCTAATGTAGATGATCCTAAAAACCTGGAGAGTCTTTTAAATTTAATTCATCAATCGGCTAAGCACGTACCCGTTTTGTTTCCGGTTCATCCTCGCACGCAAAAGATGTTGGCAAGTGTAAACATTCCGGCTTCGATTCATACCTGTGAACCATTTGGCTATTTAGAGTTTTTGTTTTTAGTAAAGAATGCCATGGGCGTAGTGACCGATAGTGGCGGGATCCAAGAAGAGACAACCTATTTGCACAAACCCTGCATAACGTTAAGAACCACTACAGAGCGCCCGGAAACCGTAACGCTTGGCACGAACATATTAATAGGAGAGCAATACGATCAAATACCAATCGCGCTGGCGTCTTTGATAAAGAAGGAGTGGAGAACAGGAACAATACCCGAGCGCTGGGATGGGAAAACGGCTGAACGGATTGTTGAAAAGTTATTACAGATTTACAAATGAAAATGAGAACGCGCGATGAGCAACAGTTTTCACAAGGGTGAGGACAAATTGTCACCTCCCTTTTCACCGCATGAAGTAAGATTGTGGGTCATATTGAATTCCATATTTATTCTTTAAAATTGTGTTTTTTAACATAAAAATGGAACAAAGATGCGCTATCAAGTTTGATAGGAAGATCTCAATGACTAAATCAAAATGAAAATCCCATTCTCACCACCTTACATAGATGATGATGTAAAACGTGAAGTGCTTGAAGCACTGGAAAGCGGTTGGATTACCTCCGGCCCGAAAGTTCTCGCGCTTGAAAAACTGGTGGCCAGTGAAGTGGGTGTTAATCATGTTGCGTGTTGCAATTCAGCAACATCAGCGCTGATGTTATTGTTGCACTGGTATGGTGTGAAGCGCGGTGATGAAGTAATTATTCCTGCCTATACGTATGCGGCCACTGCACTGGCGGTGGTGCACGTGGGGGCAACACCTATAATGATTGATAATGGTGATGACTTTAATATCAACATAGACTTAATCGCTGATAAAATCACGGAACGAACTAAAGTTATTATGCCGGTTGATATTGCCGGATGGCCGTGTGATTATGATGCTATTTATGCGCTGTTAAATACCGCAGAAATTAAAAGTAAATTTAAAGCAGCAGGAGCGCAGCAAAGGAAACTTGGTAGAATGTTGGTGCTAGCGGATGCGGCACACTCCATTGGTGCAGTCTATAAAGGGCAGCCAAGCGGAAAACTTGCAGACATTACGGTATTTTCTTTTCATGCCGTGAAGAACGTAACCACTGCCGAAGGTGGCGCGATGTGCATCAACCTTCCGGAAGATCAGTTTAATCATGAAGAAGTTTATAAGACCTTGAAGCTTTGGTCGCTTAATGGACAAACAAAAGATGCGTTTGCAAAAACGAACGGAGCGGGATGGCGCTATGATATTGTGTATCCTGGTTTTAAGATGAACATGCCGGATGTATGCGCAGCGATTGGGCTGGCACAGCTTCGAAAATATACTTCACAAATTCTGGTGGAACGAAAGCGTGTTTTTAATGAATATGTTTCTTTGCTTTCCAAACATAGTTGGGTAGAACTGCCCCCGATTGACTCCGCAGAAAGAAAATCTTCCTATCATTTATTTGCCTTGCGGATTAAAGGGATTAGTGAAGAACAACGTGATCAGATGATTACTTTTATATCAGAAAAAGAAGTGTCTGTCAATGTTCATTTTCAACCCTTGCCATTGTTAACGGTGTTTAAAGAAAGAGGATATTGTATTGATAATTTTCCAATGTCATTTGATAATTATTCAAGGGAAATTTCTTTACCGATTTATCCAGAGTTGAATTCAGAGAAAATAAAATTTATAGTGACGGCAATACGAGAAGCTTATGAAGCTGTGATGAATGATTAAACGCACATTCGATATATTTTTTTCTTTCTGGGGGCTAATTATTTTAGTCCCGTTCTTTTTTATGATTGCTATAGCCATCAAATTAAATTCGTCCGGGTCGGTGTTTTATTTACAAGAACGCGTAGGTAAGAATAGAAATTTATTTAAGCTTTTCAAGTTTCGTAGCATGGGCATTGATGCTGACAAAGGAAATGCCATTACCGTAGGCGCTAAGGATTCGCGCATTACCCGGGTGGGTTATTATTTACGGAAATTTAAAATGGATGAATTGCCACAATTAATAAATGTATTAAAAGGAGATATGAGTCTGGTAGGGCCACGACCCGAACTAAAAAAGTTTGTCGATTTATATACTGATCAACAGCGTGAAGTTATTTCTGTAAGACCCGGCATCACCGATCTGGCTTCGATAGAATTTCGAAATGAAAATGAAATGTTGGAAGGCAAAGCTGATCCCATCGATTTTTACATTCGTGAGATTATGCCCTTGAAGTTGGAGCTCAATCGGCAATACATTCAAAACCAATCGTTGTTGCTGGATATGAAGATCATCTTCATCACACTTTTTTCCATCTTTAAAAAGAGGGCATCTCTAGAAACCTCCGTTTATCCTTTTCAACCGGAGAAGGGAAAAGATAAGGCCAATAAAAAAAAGTTTTTAGAGATGCCAAAGAACAAGTGATATGTACCAACAATATTTTAAACGATTACTCGATATCCTGTTCTCTATTTTTCTGTTGATAATAACATCATGGATTTTTATACTGTTGATTTTACTTTACGTGATAACGTTTAACGTTCCTGTTTTTTTTGTGCAGGAAAGAATCGGGCAGCGAAACATTGCATTTCGCATGTTAAAATTTAGAACCTTAAAATTATCGCATGAACACGACAGAAGATTTGCGCTGGGCAATGCTTTGCGATTTCTTTCATTAGACGAACTGCCACAAATTGTCAATGTTTTAAAAGGCGATATGTCCTTGATCGGTCCACGTCCATTACCGGTGGAGTACTTACCTTTATTTTCAATCGAACAAAAAAAACGTCATAACGTGAAGCCGGGCATAACCGGATGGGCACAAGTGAATGGACGCAATTCTGTATCTTGGCGAACAAAATTTAAGTTTGATTTAATGTACGTTCAAAATGTGTCATTTCTTTTTGATCTAAAGATTGTGGTGAAAACCATTCTCGTTCTGTTGTCCTTTAAAAAAGATACTTCATTGTTCGAAAAAAAGTTTACAGGAAGCGATGGCGAGTGATATAGCAATTTTTGGGGCAGGTGGATTTGGGCGCGAAACAGCCTTCATGATTCGACAGATCAATGACGTAAAACCCGTTTGGAATCTCGTGGGTTTTTATGACGATGCATTGCCAATAGGAAGTGAAGTAGCGGGATTAAAGATTCTTGGAGGTTTAACAAAATTAAATGCAGCAAGTGAAAAGATATCACTTGTCGTAGCAGTGGCAGATCCTTTAGCACGAAAAAGAATCGTCCACGGTATTACAAATGATAACATTGATTTTCCAGTGTTAACTCATCCCCATAATTTTTTAGGAGATGATACAACGAATCAATTTGGCAGAGGGTGCATCATTGCCGCAGGAAATATATTGACGATTAATATCCATCTTGAAGAATTTGTTATCATAAATTTGGCCTGCACCATTGGTCACGATGTTACCATTGGAAGTTTTAGCACGGTGATGCCCGGTAGCAATATTTCAGGAAATGTTTCGATAGGTGAATCAACATTAATAGGATCAGGGGCGTGTGTTCTTCAGAACGTAACGATAGGTAATAATTGTAAAATTGGAGCAGGAGCTGTTGTTATTAAAGGTTCTAGAGAAGGCGTAACACTAGTAGGTGTTCCTGCAACGGAGAGATTGTGAAGAGAAAGAAGGTTGCCGGTTGCCAGTTACCGGGGCCATTAACTGGTAACGTGTAACCTGTAAATTTCAAGGTAAAGTAAACTGAATGTTCAAGGATTTTAAATACTCTTTTCTTTTTCTCGGCAAATTTCTTGTCATTTATTTCGTAGGTAATATTCTTTACGGAATTTTCATTGACGCGTATGTCGATACGCCTGACCCGATTACGTATTGGGTTACGGCACAGACTTCCAATATTCAAAACGCCTTTGGCGGTCAATCTTCTATAAAAATTAATGACGGCATAAAAAGTATTTCCATGCGATATAACGGTGAAGGTGTGGTAAATGTATTCGAAGGATGTAACGGGGTGAATGTGATGATTGTGTTTGTTGCATTTATAATAGCCTACGGTGGATCAATAAAACGAATGTTGTGGTTTTTGCCTGTGGGGTTGCTCGTTATACATTTCTTTAACCTGCTTCGTATCATTTTACTGTATGTAACCGCACAGCACCACAATCAATATTTTTATTACATTCATAAATATTTCTTTACGGCCGCCTTGTACATTGTAGTGGTTGGTTTATGGATTCTTTGGGTAGCAAAATTAAGCACGAAACCAACGCAATACATTGAAGAATAAACCACGACTTTTTTCTTTAATTGCATTGGCCTGTTTACTACTGGCAATGGTTTTTGTGTTTCAACGGTTTGATTATTTTCAATTGATTAAAGATGTATTTGGACTAACCGGTATAAGTTTGCGTTACGCTCCTTTTGTTGTGAATAAGGTAATTCGATTTCTAATCAACGACACCATTTGTATTTTTTTTATTTCCCTATTGTTCAAAGAGAAAAAATACACACGCGTTGCATTCTATCTTTTTGTAATTGAATTACTAATCATCTTGCCACTTTACTTTTGGATCAAACTATCTATTGAAGGCGATAGCGAACTGTCATCGCCCTTGCTTGCGCAGATACACAGATTAATCATCAACCCCACCTTAATGATTCTTTTAATTGTATCGTTTCTATATCAAAAGAAAAGAACCGATATTCAGGCGAAATGAAATTCCGTTTTAACCTTTCCTATAATCCCATTGATGGAAATAAAATTGCCACCACACTGGATGCATACCGCAATCGCCATCATAGCGAAATCGTTGGTGATTTCGAAAATGAGATCAAAGCACTAACCGGATCTAAATACGTGGTGGCGCTTAATACAGGTACGGCTGCCATTCACTTAGCATTGCGCGCAATAGGCGTTACAAAAGGTGATTATGTATTGGTTTCCACCTTTACCTATGTCGCCTCGGTGAATCCCATTCTTTATGAGGGTGCTATTCCTTTTTTTGTCGATAGTGAACGCGAGACCTGGAATATGGATCCGGAATTATTAGCGCAAGCAATTGAACTGTTGATCGCAAAAAAGAAAAAACCCAAAGCCATCATGCTGGTGCATACGTATGGCATACCCGCAAAACTTGATGAGATACTAAGCATTGCCGGGCATTATGCTATACCTGTAATTGAAGATGCCGCAGAAGCAATCGGCTCACGCTACAAAAAGAAGCATTTAGGAAGTTTCGGAGCGATAGGAACCTTATCGTTTAACACAAACAAAATTCTAACAACCTTCGGAGGTGGCGCAATTCTTACAGAGAACGAAGAGCATTACCGGAAAATTCTTTTTTGGGCGAGCCAGTCACGTGAGGATAAACCGTATTATGAACATCAGGAAATCGGTTTCAACTATCAGATGAGTCCGATCAATGCAGCAGTGGGATTAACAGAATTCGCATCACTCTTTGAAAAGCTGAACGAGCGGAAATTAATATTTGAAAAGTATCGTGATGCGTTGAAAGAAATACCAGGCCTACAGTTTCAAGAACAAGACGATGAACGGCAATCCAACTTTTGGTTTTCAACGATTTTAATTGATAAACAAAGAACTCCAAATCGGGTAGGAGCGAGGGATGTATTGGAGAAATTAGCTGCGCAGGGCATAGAAGCCAGACGGATGTGGAATCCGATGCACAGACAACCGGTTTTTCAAACGTTTGAGACTATGCTAAGTGGGGTTTCAGATCAGTTATTTGAAAACGGATTATGCCTTCCCTCCGATCATGAGGCTTTTCTTCATCAGCATGCCATTATAGATGAAATAAAGAAGGTTTAAACAATCTCCAACCCGTTTTTATTGCTGGCTTGCATTGAGAATCCTAACGGGGTAAAGTATTTTAGAATGTGAGAAGAAATAAAAAATAAATGCAAGGATGTTTGGAATGGTTACTGTGTCATCGATTGGTGAATAAAGCTACGAGGTGCGTTAAATTAATTTAATTCGCTATTTTTGCACAAACTAACCATATGGTATGAGGGTTCTTTTTCTTCTTTGTTTTATTGTTTTTTCGACTAGCGCTTTTGCTCAAACTAGTTTTTTCGCTACAACTTCCGGTTTATGGAACGCTGGTACTACATGGGGTGGCGCTTGTGCAAGTGGGTGTGTGGCAGGTGTTGATTATCCTGGACCCCTTGATGATGCTTATACCGAACGAAGAAGTGTCAGGTTAACTACTTCGGCTACCGTGAATAATCTCTATGTTGCATACGATACTCCAAACGGTATTAATAAAACATTGGGTACCGTCAACTTTACAATACAAGGGCAGTTGAATAGTTATAATCCAGATATTCTTGACTTAGCTCCTCCAACCACAACCGTAATTGTTACTACAGCATCCTCATTTGTAATTCAATTCACTGGAGCAGGATTATTATCGCAAAGTGATCCAGTAATTTATGGGTGGTCTAATTCCGCACCTCTTAGAACGGTCAATTTTAGTCCAGCCTCTTCTAGCACAACTTTAATTTCAAATACTTTCGCTGTTGCGAATACGGGATCAATAACAGTTACCAATGGTACCCTTCAATTGGCTTCAGGTGAATCTATTCAAACTGCAGCTGGTGCCACTTCAGCATCGATAAACGTAAACTCAGGACAAACCTTAAATGTGCAAGGCGTAATCAATGGTAACGGTACAACAGGATCAAGTTTCCCTTCGGTGATTGTAAGTGGAAGATTAATTACTGGGGCATCATCATATGTCAACTCAAGTACTTTTACACTTGCAGCTGGGGGAACTTTTAATGTTGGTTTTAACGGTGTCAACCAAACTGAAGGATGGTGGTTTCAGACCATGAGACCAACAACAGCAACCCTTGATATAGCTAGTTCTACAGTTTTTGATGCTAGTGCAAATCAAAGCGTTTACCCAAGAACGTATGGCAATTTGATTTTGGATGGTTCAGGAACCAAAACGTTAACAGGATCTGGTACACTAAATGTCACTGGTAATTTAACGATCAATTCGGCATCCGTTACTTTTAATTCAAATGCAGCTACTGCCATTACTATTGGAGGTAATCTTGCTAACCTTGGCGTATGGAGCCCACTTGATTTGGTTTCTTTTAATGGCGCAGCTGCGCAATCTTTTCCCGGCACTGCCTTAGTCACGTTTAGTGGCGGGTTTCAGGCGAACAAAGCTTCCGGAGCATTGATCCTTAACAGATCGATCACCACAAACGGATTTTCAGTTACCAATGCCGGAGGTTCGTTAGACCTTGGATCGAGCACGGTTACAATGTCTGGCGGAAATATGGATATTAATGGTACCATTTCACCCAATGGTAGTACCGTTTCGGTGAATGGAACTACTTCTATAACGGGTTCTTCAACCACCACCTTAAATAATTTAATCATCAACGCTTCAGGTAATTTTACTGCTCCAACAAGTACGCTTAATATTGCCGGGAATTTTACAAACAACGGAACGTTCAATACGAATAATGGAACCTTAAACTTTAATGGAACTACTGCCCAATCCATCAATGGCTCAGCGACCACGTTTCGAAATATTACTATATCAAATACATCAGGGGGCTCTACAACCGTGGAGGGGAATCATAGTCTCAGTGGAATACTAACGCTTGGAGCGTCAGCCATCTTTGATGGCGATGGTGCGGGAAATAACAGAACGTTTACCTTCCTCTCTAACGCAGATGACCCAACACAGGATGGATCAATTGCAGCCATTCCAGGAACAGCTACAGTTACGGGTAACATTACAGTGCAACGATACATGTCATTGGAGAGTGAGCCATCATTGTCTGATACTCGTTTGTATCGATATATCTCTTCGCCCGTTGCAGGTGCAACCGTTGCTGATATTCAAAATGAAATTCCGGTTACCGGTACCTTTACTACAGCAAGTGCTTGCGCTGGGTGTAATACTTCTTTTCAGACTATGTTCTCGTATAACGAAACCGTTACCACAGGAGGCATACAAGGAGGGTATGAGGACTTTCCCATTACATCAAATACAGAGACCTTTGCCCCGGGTAGGGGATATGCAATCTTTGTTAGAGGAAATCTTTTGACTGGCAGTGCTCGATATGATCTTCGGGGAACTGTGAATCGGGGTACCCAACCCTTACCTGTAAGTTTTACATCTTCAGGTACGCCAGCCGATGATGGATGGAATCTGGTAGGAAATCCATATGCTTCCACATTAAATTGGGATGGTCCTGGCTGGACTAAGACCAATGTTGGGGGAACAATCTACATCCGGAATAACGCAACTGGAAATTATGCAACCTATAACTCTGG
>JBBRFY010000165.1:0-10673 GCA_038241205.1 Cytophagales bacterium | reverse complement strand
TTGATTTACTATTTTATAGTGAAACAGAGCAGCGAAAACATCAAGTAGTTTCTTCGCGTTGCCAGTTACCGGTTTCCAGTTACTGGTGACCGGTGACCGGAAACCTGCAACCACACTTTCTTCTAACACAGCATACTTTTTCCTTCTTCTCTAATTTTCTTTACCACCCTTTGCCATGTTTCGTAACTATCTCAAAACCGCTATGCGCAATTTGGTGCGCCACCGCTTCTTTTCCTTCATCAATATTTTTGGATTGGCTGTGGCCATGACTTTATCGATGATCATTATTATGCTGGTGGCCGATCAGATGACATACGATCGAAGTAACACCAAGCGCGATCGCATTTACAGAATCAATTCTATTCCGATGGGAACGGATGGTGGAACAATGAACGAAACCGCTACCACCAGTTTACCTCTTCGCGATGAGTTGATGAATAATTATACAGGTATTGAAAAGAGTGCGCGGATTGTTCGTGGTTTTGGAAACATGTGGTTGGAGATTGAACAAGATGTAAACATACCCGTTGCCGGATTTTTTGTTGATCCTGAGATGCTCGACATTTTTGAATACGAATTGGAATATGGAAATCCAAAAACGGCTTTGGTTGAACCTTACTCCGTTGTGCTCACACATCAGGCAGCAAAGAAATTATTCAAACAAGAAAATCCGGTTGGTGAAAGTTTTAAGGTAGGCGATGAAGGCCCGTATAAGGTAACAGGTATTCTAAAAGAAACGAATCGCAAATCACACATAATATTTGATGCGCTAGCCAGTATAAGTACGGTAAAAAGTTTAGAGGCGTTAGATAAGCGAACCAAGGGTGGCTTAGACGATTGGTACAACGCATGGCAAGGATGGATTTATATTGTATTAGAAGAAGACAAAACCATAGACGACATTCAATCGCTCCTTACCAAAATTGAAAAACAATATTTTACAACAGTACCCAATCCCGAAACCGATAATAAAATACACTACAAGCCTCAAGCCTTGATGAGCATTACACCCGGTGCATTTATAAACAATCCCATCGGTCCATTTTTGCCTTGGATATTTGTTTACTTCTTTATTGGACTGGCAGGTGTAGTGATGCTCACATCATGTTTCAATTTCACCAACTTATCGATTGCTCGATCGATTACCCGTGCTCGTGAGATCGGTGTTCGCAAAGTTACGGGAGCCATGCGTTGGCAAGTGTTTGTTCAGTTTTTATCTGAGTCCATAATGACTGCGTTGATCGCATTGGCCGCGGCCGTTGTGATGTTAATTTCGTTGAAGCCATTGATGTTGAAACTGAGTTTCGCACAATTAATGAAGTGGGATTTAGAAGCAAACTATTTTGTGTTCGTTGCGTTTTTGGTTTTTGCCATTGTAGTGGGAATTCTTGCCGGAATATTTCCTGCAATTGTATTAAGTCGCTTCCAACCAATAAAGGTATTGAAAGGTCTGGGCACAATGAAATTGTTTTCTAACATCGGCTTGCGTAAAACATTATTGGTAACGCAATTTACCTTCTCTCTTATTTTTATTAATTCGGTTGTGGTAGTGTTCAATCAGCTTCAATTATTTTTAAAGGCTGATCATGGATTTTCCATGCAACATAAAATTGTGGTGAACCTAGGCAACACTTCTGCAACAGCGCTGAAGACTGAGCTATTAAAATACAACAACATTGAAAGTGTAAGTGCTGCATCTCACGTTCCTGCGGCAGGTTCAAGTTATGGAGAAGACTATAAAAAATCTTTAGACGAAAAGGACTGGACGATGCTCATGTATTTCTCAACCGATGAAGACTATCTTAAGAACCTCGACATACCTTTAGTAGCTGGTAAATATTTCGATGCCAGCGCAGGCGAGTCGAACAAAAATTTTATTGTGCTGAACGAAAAAGCCGTTGCCGCTTTTCACTTTGCATCATCACTCGAAGCCATCGGACAAGAAATTATTCTGAAAACGGATTCATCGCGCAAACAAATTATTGGTGTGGTGAGAGACTACAATCATCAGATGTTGGTGCAGAAGTTAGAACCGATGGCCTTGATTTATAATCCTAAGGAGATCAAAATATTGCAAGTGAAATACACAGGCAATTTTGATGATGCCGGAAAAAGCATTGAAGAAGCGTGGGCAAAAACCAATCTTGGTCTTCAGGTTGACTACAAAGATTTTTATGGAGAAGTACATAAAATCTACGACATCTTCTTTGGCGATCTGGTGAGCATACTCAGTGTCATTTCTGTTCTCGCCATTTTAATCTCCTGTCTCGGACTTTTAGGCATGGCCACCTATGCAACGGAGACGCGCATCAAAGAAATTTCCATTCGCAAAATACTGGGTAGCAGCAACGGTTCGCTGATCTATCTTTTATCAAAAGGTTTTGTCGTGATTTTATTAATCGCCATTGTCATCGCGGTACCCGCATCCTACTTCATTAACAATTTATGGCTGGAACAATTGGCGTATCACGTAGATGTTGATGCAAAAACAATTGCGTTGGGGGTGTTGATGTTGATTGTTTTTGGAACGATTACAATTGGTTCACAAACGTGGCGTGCTACCTATATTAATCCGGTGGATAATTTGAAGAATGATTAGTCTTTTGAAACTATTTCGATGCAAATAAAAACCCCGGAATCACTTCCGGGGTTTTGTTTTTGTAAAGAATAAATAAGAGGTGAGATTTAGAAAGGATATTCTCCTTTTTCAATTACATAATTGGCTACCTTTCTACGCGCTTCCTTTAAATTAACCGGATCAATTTTGGTAAAGCGTTTTAAGCCCATCAGCATCAAACGAAGTTCATCGCCTTCAGCAAATGAAGTAATGGCTGACCGGCCAGCCGATGCTGCTTTTTCAATTGCATGGTGTAAGTAGATGATCGCCATTTCCTTTTGAATTTCGCAAGCTGCTTCACCTCTCATACCTATCAACTTCTCCACGCGTAAAATTGTTGACTCTGCTACATATACTTCAATTAACATATCAGCAAGATTCATCAACACTTCCTGCTCGTCAGATAATTTCATCATGAACTTTTGAACGGCAGCTCCGGCTGCCATAAGTCCGGCTTTCTTCAAATTGCGAAGTGCTTTCTTTTCTTTCGCGAAAAGCGCGGTGTCTTCCTCTGCACCAAAATCAGGAATAGACATCAGATCTTTTTGCACTGCCATTGCCGGGCCCATTAAATCAAGCGTTCCCTTCATGGCACGTTTCAAAATCATATCAACCGTAAGAAGTCGGTTGATCTCATTTGTGCCTTCAAAGATTCTGTTGATACGTGCATCGCGATAAGCACGATCCATTGGTCCTTCTGCTGAGAAGCCCATGCCACCATAAATTTGCACCCCTTCATCAACAGTATAATCCAATACTTCTGATCCGTGTACTTTTAGAATAGCACATTCAATTGCATATTCTTCTAGTGATTTCAATCTTGCCTTTCCGGCTTCCATGCCTCCGGCAATTAGGGCATCATAAGCATCATCAATATTTTGGCCGGCACGATAGTGCGCAGACTCCGATGCAAAAATTTGAGTTGCCATTTCCGCAATCTTATGTTTGATCGCACCAAAATTGGCAATTGCTGTTCCAAATTGTTTACGCTCTTTAGCATAGTTCACCGCTTTCGACATCGCGAACTTGCTACCCCCAACTGCTCCCGATCCTAATTTTATTCGGCCGATGTTCAACACATTCACTGCGATCTTAAAACCGTTCTCTCGTTCAGACAACATATTTTCAACAGGCACTTTACAATCGTTGAAGAATATCTGACGTGTAGAAGATCCTTTAATACCCATCTTCTTTTCTTCTTCATTCATGGTGATACCGCCAAATCCTTTTTCAACGATAAAGGCAGTAAGGTTTTTATCATTCTCGATTTTTGCAAACACTATCATGATGTCTGCAAACCCACCATTTGTAATCCACATCTTCTGACCGGTGATGAGGTAATGCTTCCCATCAGAAGTCAAAACCGCTTTTGTTTTTCCGCTGTTGGCATCCGATCCAGAATCTGGTTCTGTTAAACAGTAGCTGGCTTTCCATTCTCCTGTTGCCAACTTTGGCACATATTTTTTCTTCTGTTCTTCCGTTCCATAATACAAAATAGGTAAGGTACCTATACCCGTGTGAGCGCCATATGCAACCGCGAATGAATGCGCGCCACCCAATACTTCTGCGACCAACATGGTTGTATTAAACGACATTCCAAAACCACCAAGACTTTCTGGAACGGACGTGCCCAACAAGCCGAGTGCACCAGCCTTGTCTAACAATGATGGCATTAGGTTCGGATCCTTCATCGAATCGATTTCATCCAAGCGCGGAGTGATCTCCTGCTTAATAAAATCAAGACACGTTTGTGCGATCATTTTTTGCTCTTCATTCCATTCTTCCGGAATAAAAATTTCGTGTGCTTCTGTTTCGCGGATGAGGAATTCTCCTCCCTTAAGTGCGGTTTTGATTTCTACTGCTGCTCCCATTTTCTTTTGATGTTAGATGTTAGACAATAGACGTTAGACTTGCGTCTTCTATCTTTTTGAGTTTAGTTTTTTATAATCGATTTTATTAATCCATAAATCATTTTTTGAATCTCCTCTAAAGAAGAGTTCAATTCATTTAATTTCTCCTCCTTTATTAGCTCCAAATCAAAAGAAAGAAAAATTTGTGTTTGCAATTCGTATGATGATCCAAGTGCCACATTCAAAAAGTAAGAGAAATCCTTGTCCGTATTCCTACCGCTTCCTTCAGCAATATTTGAAGGTATTGAAACAGCACATCTTCTCATCTGAGAAATCAATCCATATTTTTCTTCTTGAGGAAAACTGCTTGTTGCGATGTAAACGTCCTTAACAAAGCTTCTTGCATTCTGCCAAATTTTCAATTCTTTAAAGTTGTGCATTTATTTTACTAATGTCTTACTACTAATATCTAGCGTCTAAAGAAGTTCATATATCCCAGCAACCCCCTGTCCTCCGCCAACACATGCTGTTACCATTCCGTATTTTTTATTTTGTCTGCGGAGTTCGTTGAATAACTGAACAGATAAGCGCGCCCCCGATGAACCCAATGGATGGCCAACTGCAATGGCTCCACCATTTATGTTAAGTTTTGCTCTGTCTATTCCTAGTTCTTTTACTACCGCTAATGATTGCGCTGCAAAGGCTTCGTTCAACTCAATCAAATCGATGTCTTGAAGTTTTAAGTCTGCAATCTTTAAAGCTTTTGGTATCGCTGCTACTGGACCAATCCCCATGATGCGTGGATCAACTCCAGCGGCTGCGTAACTCACCATGCGAGCGATTGGTTTTAAATTCAGTTGCTTCACCATGCGCTCGCTCATCACGGCAACGAAAGCAGCTCCATCAGAAGTTTGAGAAGAGTTACCTGCTGTCACCGAGCCGCCTAAAGCAAAGACGGGTTTCAGTTTTGACAGACCTTCAACCGTTGTATCGGTACGAATACCTTCATCTTTATCTACAATATATTCGCGTGTTTTCTTTTTCATGTTCTCATCAACATAAATTTCTTTTACAGTGATCGGAACAACTTCATCTGTAAACTTGCCCGCTTTCCATGCTGCCGCTGCCTTCATGTGCGACTCGTATGAAAACTGATCTTGTTCTTCACGCGTAATATTGAATTGCTTTGAAACCTCCTCTGCCGTTAAACCCATACTTGTGTAATAGGTAGGGTGGTCTTTTGCAATAGTATAATTAAGCGCAGTTTTAAAACCCATTGTCGGCACCAATGACATCGACTCGGTTCCTCCAGCAATAATGACATCGGCTTGGCCTGCATGAATCCGCGCACTTGCAATGGCAATCGCTTCAACACCTGATCCGCAATAGCGGTTGATTATCATTCCTGGCGCATCGATACCGAGCGCGAGAAGCGAAATCATTCTTCCCATCTGCATACCTTGTTCTGCTTCGGGTACGGCATTCCCTACTATCAGATCATCTACCATTTTATTTTCCAATCCTGGAATAGATTTCACCAAATGCTTAATTACATCCGATGCTAAATCATCTGGCCTTGTAAAACGAAAGCCTCCCTTTTTTGCTTTTCCTACTGCCGTGCGAAATCCGGCTACGATGTATGCGTTCATTGTCTTTTGATTTTAAGTTCTGTTTCTATATTTTAAAGTAGGCAGTAAGCAGACCTCAGTAAGCAGTCAGGTTTTTATTACCTTTTGTTCCTTTGGTAAAAATTTTTCGGGCGAATCAAGCATACCATGAAGCATTCTTCCT
Source organism: Cytophagales bacterium (assembly GCA_038241205.1). GTDB lineage: Bacteria > Bacteroidota > Bacteroidia > Cytophagales > Cyclobacteriaceae > Chryseolinea. Next base: position 4,415 of record JBBRFY010000165.1, on the reverse strand, counting down.
ACTTCTTCTGCCGTTGATACCATCTCTTCATTTTCCTTTTCAGTCACGTATTTGCACGCAAGTGAGAAGTCAAGCCAAACAATTGTCTCACTATTTTCTCCATCAGCATCTGAAATTTTATTCACAAAATATCCCTGATACTTTCTTTTACGATAGGCTTCTGCAATACAACTACAAACAGAACGAGACGATCTGCTGATCTGATCAACAATTGAGTATGTTTCTTCCTTAGGAAATTTCTTAGTCGCCTGAAAAATATTCATCGCTAATAGAAATGCCTTCTGATAAACAATCAAATCTCGATATCCTTTTGATCCAGTCATACTGCTTACTGAGGTCTGCTTTCTGCCTACTCTTAATTCCGAAGAGGTTTTCCTCCCGTCAAAATTGCTTGAATTCTTTCTAGCGTTTTCTTTTCTCCAGTCAGAGATAAGAATGCTTCGCGCTCCAGATCGAGAAGGTATTGTTCCGAAACTTCTTGTGGTGATGTTAGATCTCCTCCGCACATAATGTTGGCAATCCACTTCGCCACTTTCGCATCATGTTCAGAAATATATTTGCCCATCAACATACCTTGAAGTCCGGCAAGGAATAATGCCTGACCTGTGCGGCCCTGAACTTTAATGTTTTTTGCTTGCAGTGGCATGGTGTAACCAGCATCCGCTAGTTCAATTACCGCTTCTTTCGCATCTGCAATCTGGCGATCCTTATTCATCGTTACGCGATCCAATTTTTTCAAAATCCCTAACTCGCGCGCTTCTTCTGCCGATGTTGCAACTTTCGCTGTCGCGATGGTCATGAATGCATTTTGAAGTGCGTTCAATTCAATATCACCATCTTGCAACGCATCGCTTACACGTTTTGTAAATTCCTTTGTACCTCCTCCTCCTGGAATTAGTCCTACACCCACTTCAACTAAACCAATATAGGTTTCTGCAGCAGCTTGCGCGATGTCTGCGTGCATGGTCATTTCACAACCTCCGCCTAATGTTCGTCCTTGTGGAGCAACAGCAACCGGAACGGAAGAATAACGAATACGCATTACTGAATTCTGGAATGCGCGAATCATAAAGTCGATCTCATCATAATCCTGCTCGATGGCATACATAAAAACAAGACCAAGATTAGCGCCCAAAGAAAAGTCAGCACCCTGATGACCAATCACTAAACCTCGATAGTCTTTTTCAGCAAGGTCAATAGCTTTGTTCATCCCTTCAATTACACTGCTGCCTAGTGTATAACTTTTCGAATGCCAACCGAAGTTTAGAACACCATCACCAATGTCAATAATTTTTGAATCAGCATTCTTCCACACAATATTCTCACTCTTATTTTCAAGAATGATGAAGCTTTCCCTTCCGGGAATTGACTTGTAGGTTTTGGTAGGTATGTCGTAATATTTTTTCTGGCCGCCTTCAACTTTGTAGAATGATTTGTTGCCCGAAGCAATCATATCATAAACCCATTCATTCGGTTTATATCCTGCTGCTTCCATTAGTGGAATACTTTTTTCTAACCCAACAGCATCCCACGTTTCAAAAGGCCCGAGCTCCCAACCAAAGCCTCCGCTTACGGCATCATCTATTCTGAAAAGCTCATCACTTATTTCTGGAATTCTATTCGTTACATATTGAAACAATCCATAGAAGGCATCGCGATAAAAATCTCCTGCTTTATCTTTGCCCGCTAACAATACCTTAAATCTGTCTTTCAGATTATCAATCGTCTTGGTTGATTCAAGCGTGGCAAACTTTGCTTTTGCTTTCGGCTTGTATTCGAATGTCTTTAGATCGAGGGTAAGGATTTCAGTTTCCCCTTTTGCATTCTTTGTCTTCTTATAAAAGCCCTGGCCAGTTTTATCACCTAACCATTTGTTTTGTTCAAGTTTGTTTACAACATCATTGAGCTTAAAAATTTCTCGCGCTTCATCGTTTACCAAACCTGCATAAAGGTTGTTTGCTACTTTCACTAAGGTATCAAGACCTACAACATCCGAAGTTCTGAAGGTTGCTGATTTTGGCCTTCCTATAACGGGGCCTGTAAGTTTATCAATCTCATCAACGTTCATATCGAACTTGTTCATGGAGTCGATTACTTTCAGCAAACCATAAATGCCAACACGGTTTCCGATAAAGGCTGGTGTGTCTTTACATAAAACTGTTGTCTTACCTAAGAAAAGATCACCATAGTGCATGAGGAATTTCGTTACCTCGGCCTCCGTCTTTGCGGTTGGAATAATTTCCAACAGTTTTAAATCTCGTGGTGGATTGAAAAAGTGTGTGCCGGCAAAATGTTTCTGGAAATCTTCGCTGCGCCCTTCCGCCATTAAGTGGATAGGTATGCCCGAAGTATTTGATGTAATGAGTGTACCGGGGGTTCTGTACTTCTCTACTTCTCCGTAAACTTTCTTTTTGATGTCAAGATTTTCTACAACCACTTCAATAGTCCAATCCACATTTTTTATTTTGGACATGTCATCCGTAAAGTTTCCAAGCTTCACGCGAGATGCAAATTTTTTGCTGAACAACGCAGCTGGATTTGCTTTTAACGTTGCATCGAACGCTGCATTTACGATTCTGTTTTTAACGGCCGGATGATCTAACGTCAATCCTTTTTTAGTTTCGTCTTCCGTCAATTCTCTCGGAGCGATATCGAGTAATAAAACAGCAACACCAATGTTGGCGAAGTGACACGCGATGCGCGAGCCCATAATACCTGATCCTAATACCGCTACTCTGCGAATGGTTCTGTTCATAGTTTGTTGGTCGTTATTGGTTGGTCGTTGTTGGTTCTGTATCAATAGAAATCCCCACAACTATCATTCAAGTTAACTATATGATTTTTCGATACTGTTGTTCTTTTCTACTACCTGATTAATATTTTGAAGCACTTCAAAAAAGACCGCCAACTTTTGAGTGCTTACCTGCTCGCGTACGCTTTCATTAAAAGTTAAAACTGTATTGCGTGCTTTTTCTTTTTTGTCCCTTCCTTCTTTCGTTAATAAAATTCTTACTGAGCGTTTATCAGTCTTATCAGATTCACGATAGATCAAACCTTTCTCTTCCATTGATTTGAGCAAGCGTGTAAGACTTCTTGCCTCGAGTCCCATCATGGGCGCAATTTTCGTTGCTGGCGTTCCTACTTCGGTATTAATGTTCAGCAAAACAAATCCCATTGACATGGTTGCATCATACTTCTGTGCCTGCTGATTATACATCCTTGATATGGCGTACCAGGCTGTGCGAAGGTTATGATCTACTGTTTCTTCTTTTTTCATTGCTTTGCAAACGATGACGAAAGTAGAAAAAAAATGTTATGCGTGCATACTACATGAATAATTTTTTATCATTCCTAAAAAATCGGCATAGGTATTCTTGAAGGTTACCAGCTGGTAACTTACCTTTAAGTAACTTACCAACAGCGTAAACATGGATTCACCGTTTGTATTTGGACGATTGGCAACTGACCATGCCTTTACCAACAGAACAGAAGAGCTAAAACTCTTGAGTGGTAATTTCCAACACGGAATCAATACCACTCTTATTTCACCAAGGCGGAAAAATGCGCCCGTGAGTTTACAAAAAAGAACAAACACGTTCGGATAGTGTATATGGATTTGTTTGCTGTTCGATCGGAGGACGCTTTTTATCAGGCGTTTTCAGAGGGAGTAATTAAGGCGACATCCGGTAAGGTGGAAGAGTTCACCCAAAATGTAAGGAGACTGTTGGGCCATTTGGCTCCAAAAATTTCACTCAGTACGGACCCGTCTCAACAATTTGGGATTGAGTTTGAAGTTAAGGGGCTGCGCCAAAATGCTCAAAACATTCTAAACCTACCTCAAAAGATTGCCGATGAAAAAGACATCAGAATCATTATCTGCATAGACGAGTTTCAGAACATCGGTCATTTTGTTGATCCGCTGGCGTTTCAAAAATTATTGCGTTCCGTGTGGCAACTTCAGCAAAACGTTACCTATTGCCTTTATGGAAGCAAGCGCCACATGCTCACCGAAATGTTCAATAACCCTTCAATGCCTTTTTATCGGTTTGGCGATGTCATCCTTTTGGAAAAAATATCGCTTGATCATTGGATAGATTTTATTCCAAAAGCGTTTGCCTCTTCCGGAAAGAAAGTATCAAAAGAGCTGTCTTCGCAGATGGCAGAATGGATGCAGTGTCATCCGTATTATGTTCAGCAGTTTGCACATCGGATTTGGGTGCGAACCGAAAAAGAAGTGACGGAAGAAATTCTTCAAGAGGCGCTATTGGCCCTGCTAGAACAAAATAACTTTTTGTTTGAACGCGAAATCGATCAGCTTACTTCAACTCAAATTAATTTCTTAAAAGCTTTATTAGATCAAGTGGTTCAATTCTCGTCAGCACAAACCATCAAACAGTATTCACTTGGAACCTCCG
>JBBRFY010000164.1:0-10679 GCA_038241205.1 Cytophagales bacterium | reverse complement strand
CGGGCAAGAGGCCATTGCCGTTGGTGTTACGCAAGCACTAGAGAAGGATGAATATATATTACCTATGCACCGCAACCTTGGTGTTTTCACAGGCCGAGATATGCCTTTCGACCGACTGTTTGCGCAGTGGCAAGGCACAATGAAGGGATATACGAAGGGCCGCGATAGATCCTTTCATTTTGGAACGAACGAACATCACATCGTGGGGATGATTTCTCACCTCGGACCGCAGAACGGTGTGGCTGATGGAATCGCACTAGCCAGTAAATTGAAAGGCGAGAAAAAAGTTACAGCCGTTTTTAATGGTGATGGCGGAACGAGTGAAGGCGATTTTCATGAAGCGATAAACGTTGCTGCTGTTTGGGATTTACCGGTCATCTTTATTGTTGAAAATAATGGTTATGGTTTATCTACTCCCAGCGCTGAGCAGTTCCGTTGCAAACAGTTTATTGATAAAGCCATTGGGTATGGAATAGAAGGTATTCAAGTGGATGGAAATAATATTTTAGAAGTGTACGACACGGTTCGATCGATCGCAGAAAAAATGCGAGAAAATCCTAAACCTGTTTTGTTAGAATGTTTAACCTTCCGCATGCGCGGACATGAAGAAGCATCTGGAACGAAGTATGTGCCAAAAGAACTAATGGAGATGTGGGCGCAGAAAGATCCTGTAGAAAATTTTGAACAGTTTTTGATCAGCGAAAATATCGTTGATGATAAATACCTTGTTGATGTTCGGAAGAATATAAAAAAACAGATTGAAAATGATTTAGCCATTGCATTTGAAGAAACGCACCCTGCAGCAAATACTTCCATTGAGATGCAGGATATGCTTGCGCCTTTTACGCAAGTGGTTGTTTCGCCTGCAAGCGAAAAAAATTCTGAAAAAAGATTTATAGATGCTATTCGCGATGGGTTATATCAAAGCATGGAACGGTACGACAACCTTGTATTGATGGGACAAGACATTGCCGAGTACGGTGGTGTATTTAAAATTACTGATGGCTTTGTTGATAAATTTGGTAAAGGTAGAGTACGCAACACGCCCATTTGTGAATCGGCCATTGTTGGGGCGGGTTTAGGTCTGTCTATTAAAGGTATGAAGGCCATGGTTGAAATGCAGTTTGCTGATTTCGTTACCGAAGGATTTAATCAGATTATTAATAACCTGGCAAAATCGCATTGGCGATGGGGACAACAAGCTGATGTTGTGATACGCATGCCAACCGGTGCGGGTACTGCAGCGGGACCATTTCATTCGCAAAGCAATGAAGCGTGGTTTTTTCATACACCGGGATTGAAAATTGTTTATCCTTCAAATCCCTATGATGCAAAAGGTTTGTTGAATGCCGCCATCGAGGATCCGAATCCGATACTTTATTTCGAACACAAAGTTTTGTATCGATCCATTAAAGAATTAATTCCAGATGATTATTATACTGTTGAAATAGGCAAAGCAAAACTAATTGCTGAAGGAAATGATCTTTCCATAATTACCTATGGCATGGGCGTGCATTGGGCAACTGAAGTGATGAACGATTTGATCGATATTAAAGCGGACATTCTTGACCTTCGAACATTGCTTCCGTGGGATAAAGATGCCGTAGCAACAACGGTAAAGAAAACTAATCGCGTGTTGATTCTGCACGAAGATACACTCACCGGAGGAATTGGTGCAGAGATTAGCGCCTGGATAAACGAACATTGTTTCCAGAGTTTAGATGCCCCGGTTTTGCGCGTTGCAAGCATCGATACTGCTATACCTTTTGCACCCACGTTGGAGCAAAACTTCTTGCCAAAAGTGCGACTAAAAGCATCGCTTGAGCAATTGCTAAAATTTTAGCTACCTTAGCCTACTATTACCATTTTTTTTGAAGGCATCGAAGGAAAATATTGCTCCTTATTTTTTTAAAGCCTGGAAATTGCTTGGCATCGTCATGCTTTTTCTTCTAGTGTCGCAAATCGGCTATGCTCAAAATACGAAGGGTGCTGAGGTGAAAAACGGCAACAAACCCAAAAGTGAAAGTCGCTTCCGAATTCCCTCGAAAAAGAAAAAGCAGAGATCAAATGCTTCATCGTACAAGCGTGTGGAAGGAAGATCAGGATCGAGAGCCAACACCGCACGAAAAATACCTACTACCAAACCTCAAAAAATTTATTCTCAAAGTGGCAGAGGCGTTAACTATCGCTCCAAAAGCGACAAACAAAAAGCGTGGCGAGGAGACATAACCGGTAGAAGAATTAGAGCGCCAAGATCGAATGATAAAGTCAGAAACGTTTATCCGCAATATGGCCGATATTCTAGCAACCCATCGCGGAAGCAAAAAAACAAAGAACCGAAAGCGGTTTCAAATCGATCCATTTTAAAGCGATTAGATAAATTGCAAGGAGGCCCTTCTAATGCTGGTTCAGGAAAAAGAAAACAAGTCGTTACACCTCGATCTGCTTCACACGCATTCATTGCCCGGAAAAGTATAAACGTCTATGCAAACTTTGCCCGGCCAAAACCAAAGAAAGAAAGAGCGCACACAAAAGATATTACCGGTCGCAGGCTTCGAAATAAAAATTTTGAAACTCCGAAACCTAAAATTTCATCACCTACATTCAAACCGTATTATGGTCGCAAACGCGTTGGTGATAGGCCGTATCAGGGTAGAGCTTCTGGTTCACATCAATCTATTTCACAAGGTAGAGAGCGAGCATGGAAAGGTAATATCTCTGGCAATAAAATAAGAGGAAGAAATTATTCAAGTAAAACTCGGGTTGAAGGTAATCCCATTTCTCCAAGTATGAACCGCAAACCGTACGGTAGGGATAGGCGCTATAGTGGAGCCATGTCACCGAATGCGGGCAATCGATCAGCTACTCGATCAGGAGAATCAAGAACGGGTAAAGGTCCTTTGCCTGTGCGTACTCCGGGTGCAGGTGCAGCAAGAGCGGGAACTTATCAAGGGTCTATAAAAATTTTTGGAAAATCGTCTAGAAAATTTTCCAATCAAGGCGAAGGATTTTCGGGATACAAAAAAACACAGCGACCGTTAACCGGTGGTGGCAGCGTCAGTGGACGATCGTGGAACAACCGCGGATCGGCTTTACCTGTACGCACACCAAAATCAGGTGCAGCACGTGTTGGAAATTATCAGGGATCAATTAAAGTTTTTGGAAAAGCGGGTGCTAAATATGGCAGTCAGGGCGAAAACTTTACCGGTTATATAAAAGCACAAAAACCTTTACTAGGAGGAGGTAGTGTAAGCGGAAGAACGTGGAATAACAAAGGGTCTGCCTTACCTGTTCGGACCCCTAAACCAAGTGCGGCACGTGCAGGAAATTATCAAGGATCAATAAAAGTTTTTGGAAATTCTAATCCGGGAATGAGAGATCAGGGAGAAGGTTTTACAGGATATAAAAAAGCTACAAGACCTTTAAAAGGTGGAGGTAGTGTAAGCGGAAAGTTGTGGAATAACAGGGAACAGCCAATAGTGGTTAGGGCACCATCACAGGCTGCACAACGCGCGGCTACCTTTCAAGGTAATGCAAAACAGTTTGAGCAAACTCCAACGCTGCAAAATCAAGGTGAGGAATTTACGGGCTTCATTAAAATGAGGAAGTTTAAAAAGAACTATGTAAAGAATCCGAATGCTGCAGAGGATGCATTGAAGAAAAAATATCCAAGTAAGTCAACGTATTTAGTGGAAGGATTGCAAGTGCGTGTTAAACAACGCGAGATAGGCAAAAAACCAAATGCTGTGGAGGGCAGTATGCCTGGCGTTGTACCATCAAAATCATCTGTGAAAGCAAGTGAGTATGCCAGAGGTGTGAAGAGAACATGGAAATACATTCACAACCCGAGCAGTGCTGATGTTGCCATGAAAACACGCGAGCCCGGAAAGGCATTTGGACGCGCTACTGATTATCAGGGAAATATCAAAATGCAAAAATTTCATTTGCTTGAAAAAAACAGACACTTGCATCCCGATGCTGCTTTTGTGAAGACAAACAAAAATAATGTGGATAGCGAAAGAGATTTACTCACCAATGTGAAACTATGGTGGGCGAAAGTATTTAAAAAGCAAGCAACCCAGCCCGATAACTTGAAAGAGAAAGGTAAGCGGCCGCGGTACGACAAGCGTGAAGATGGTTTATGGAATGATTAATATAGTATGAATTGGACAGCATTAAACGAGTTGAGTCAGATTGAAAAAATCGTAGAGGAATCAACCGAACAAAGAATACTTATTTTTAAGCACAGCACTTCTTGCTCTATCAGCAGAACCACGCTCGATCGGTTGGAGCGAAACTGGAAAGAAGAAGAGATGGGCAAGCTAAAACCGTATTACCTCGATTTACTTTCCTTCCGTGGATTATCAAATGCCATTGCACAGAAGTTTGATGTTGAACATCAATCACCACAAGTATTGATCATCGAAAACGGAAAATCAATTTACGATAATTCGCATTTTGGAATTGATTACAAAACCTTAAAAGGATTTTCTAACGCTTCTTAATGGTGATCTCGTAAAAATCGATCCATTGCTGCGGAGTAATTTTAGAAGCAAGTTCTCCAATGAGTTTGTAGGGAATTTTATCAACATTCTTAAATCGGATACAGCCTTTCCCTATATCTAATTTTGTTGTTGATTGTTTTGCGTACTCTTTTGTAAACCAATCCAATAATTTTTTATCAGCATATATTCCCATGTGATAAACCGATACGCAATTCTTTTGTGACGCCACACTCATAAAGGGCAATGGCAACTTCGGATCACAATGATATCCATCTGGATAAAGTGAGTGAGGAACAACATAACCCAACATTCCATAGCTCATTACTTCAGAAAAACCTTTCGGGATATTTTTTAAAATTTCTTTTCTCAATTCGCTTATGGCTTTTTTCCTATCCTCTGCAAGTTCGGCAAGGTATTCTTTTGGTGTTTTAGCTTTTGATTGCATAAGACTAGGCTTTACGTTTCAGCCTCTTGTTGTTAGCATGTAGAGTCTGATGTATTTTTTATTGTTGATTTTAAAAAATCAAGATGTCAATTAGTGAATAATAAATCCAAGCGCCAATCCACCGACAATAATAAAAGGCGAAGGTAATTTTGTGAAGACCAGTAGACAAAAGGTAAGTATCGTTACAGCAAAATTCATAAAGGTGTTATCGAGTGGTTGAAATAATATAATGGCAGACGCTGCAACTAAGCCGGCACTCGCTGCGGTTATTCCCTCTAGTGAAGCGCGCACGGCTCGGTACTTTTTTAAACTTTCCCAAAATCGAATAACAAAAAAAATAAGGAAGGTACCCGGAAGAAAAATTCCTGCCGCAGCCATCAGTCCGCCAATTAACGCACTGCCTTTTCCATACCCGCGCATAGACAATGCCCCAATGTATGAGCTGAATGAAAATACCGGGCCTGGTAAAGCTTGCGCTACCGCATAGCCGGTTAGAAATTCATCATTTGAAATGGGAGCGTGATATACCTTCGGGCCAAATTTCTTTTTGATTTTTGTTTTCAGTTCGGTCACTTTTGTGATACGATCATCGCCTGGTGATGCCTCAACAAATTCTGTGTAGAGTAAAGGCGCCAATACCTGACCGCCACCAAAAACCAAACTGCCGTTACGATAAAAATTTTCAAATACCTTTACAGGCAATGCTTTGGTAATGCCACCTACTACGGCAGCAAAAATTAAAACTCCAGCCCACAATAAGAAGTTGGACCACGGCACAATTATTTTCTTGTTCTCTTCCTTCGGTTGCGCTTTATATTTTAGCGCAGTAATTAATCCTGAACCGAGTATAATTACCGGAAAGATAAAAGGTGTTTGAACAAAGTACGAAACAGCTCCAGCAAAAATCATCAATGCAATACCGGTCTTTGTCGAAACTGTTTTTAGACTGATGCTGTATGCACCATAGCTTACAAAGCCAACCGCCATGGGCTGAATGAATCGTGTGAATTCTAAAGAGATATTATTTTGCTCTATGGTCGACATCATTACGGCTGCCAACGTCATGAGCGTAACAGCAGGAAGAATCCACACAAGCAAGGTTAGGTAGGCGAGACTTGGCCCACCGATTTTAAAACCAATTGCAGTAAGTGTTTGTGTTGATGTTGGCCCAGGAATAATTTGACATAATGAATTAATTTCCATTAAATCTCCATCCGATAGGTATTTGCGTTTGCTTACCAATACTTTTTGAAAATGGGAAAGGTGTGCTTGCGGTCCACCAAATGTGGTAAGCGATAGCAAGAACACATCGCGAAGAAAAATAAGAAAGCGAACGCGCTGTATCTCCATCGGCTTTCTTTATTTCTTCAAACCGATTTCGTGCAAGCGTTGATCAAGAAACTCTCCTGCTGTAATATCTTCCCACTGTTTTGGATTTTCTGAATCAACGCAACCCGGCAAAGCAGCAAGACTCATCTCCGATCGTGGGTGCATAAAAAACGGAACTGAATAGCGCGGTGTATTCATTAGCTCTCGAGGAGGATTAACAACGCGATGAATAGTAGACTTTAATTTTTTATTTGTAAGACGTTCGAGCATGTCTCCAACATTAACAACCAATTGATCCGGTAATGCTGTTATTGGAATCCACTTGCCATCTCTGCGCAGCACTTGCAAACCATCTGCACTTGCGCCCATCAATAAGGTAATTAAATTAATATCGCCATGCTCTGCTGCACGAACAGCATCTTCCGGCACAGATTCAGGAGACTCGATAGGAAAATAATGTATGGGTCGTAAGATACTATTACCGTTTTTAATCTTATCGTCAAAATAAAATTCATCCAGTTCAAGGTACAGTGCTATTGCGCGAAGCATGTACAAACCTGTTTTTTCGAGCGCACGATATACATCGGAAGCGGTTTGTTTGAAATCTGAAATTTCTGCTGGCCAGATATTTTCAGGATATTCTTCTTTGATTAGTTCATCTGCAGAAAGATCCTGACCAACGTGAAAGAATTCTTTTAAGTCGCCAGTGTTTCTTCCTTTCGCGTGTTCTTTTCCTTTGCCAGTATGTCCGCGTTGCCCAGCCAAATCAGTTCGCTCATATTTTTTCTTTACATCATCTGAAAGAGCAAAGTAACTTTTGATGGCAGAGTACAATCGGTTTTGCAAATCATCTGTCAGAAAATGATTGCGAATCGCGGCAAAACCAATATCAGTGTAGGCTGCCCCTAATGTGTCAACAAATTTTCGTTTTTGGTTGGCATCACCTTTGTAAAAATCGGCCAGATTGAGTGATGGAATTTCATCGTAAAGTATGGTCTTCATACCGTTAAAAGAATGGTGTACTGCAAGCTAAAAATTTTTACCTACATTTAATTCCTGCTGAAATTCAAATTTTGAATGTGTAAAGGCGAGCACATCATCTTATGTAATAGTTATATAAAGGCATAATAATTGGACACGCATGCATCATGCCGCAACATAGAAATTAAAACAACTTTTAAACTAAAATTACGAACACATGAAAACGACTCGCAGAGAATTTGTTTCGCAGGCACTTAAAGCCGCAGCGTTAACATCTATTGGAACGCCCCTCGCGATGCAGGCAGCAAATGCATCATCATTTAATACGCCATCAAAAAGCAGCATTTATGGAAATAGCAATGCCATTCAATTTTCACAAGTCGCCTTGCCGTATGCATACAATGCATTAGAGCCGAGCATCGATGCAATGACAATGGAAATTCATTACACGAAACATCATGCAGCGTATGTTAAGAATGTGAACGAAGCCATTGCTGCCGATAAGATTGATTACAAAAGTGAGAAAGATTTTTTTGCGAATGTTTCTAAACTTTCAACCAAAGCAAGAAACAATGGTGGTGGTGCATGGAACCATAATTTCTTTTGGGAAAGTATGAAACCCGAAAGTGCCGCGCCAGCAGGTAAGGTAGGTGATGCAATAAACGGAGCCTTCACATCATTCGATAAATTTAAAGAACAGTTTTCACAAGCCGCCATGACACGATTTGGTTCAGGCTGGGCGTGGCTTGTGGTTGATGGTGGTAAATTAAAAATCGGCTCTACGCCCAATCAAGATAATCCGTTAATGGATGTTAGCGATTTTAAAGGAACACCATTACTTGCTATTGATGTTTGGGAACATGCGTATTACTTAAAGTATCAAAACAAGCGCAATGAATATTTGGCCAATTGGTGGAGCGTTGTAGATTGGAATAGGGTTGCTGCACGATTAGCGTAAATTTTTTTGAAGATCATTAAAAAAAAAGAAGCCCGCTATTGATTTTAGCAGGCTTCTTTTTTTTGTTTCTATTTAAACATATCATCAAATATGAATCGCCCTATTCTCAGTTGCCGCTAAACATGCCTCTTTTACACCTTCCATATAAGTAGGGTGTGCATGCGACATGCGTGCTACATCTTCTGCTGATGCACGGAATTCCATAGCCGTAACGCCAGTCGCAATCATGTCGGCTGCGCGCGCGCCAATAATATGCATGCCTAAAATTTCATCCGTCTGTTTGTCGGCCAATACTTTTACAAGTCCATCAAGATCCATGCTGGCACGTGCGCGACCCAGTGCTTTGTATGGAAAACTTCCTACTTTATACGCTTTGCCTTGTTCTTTCAGTTGCTCTTCCGTTGCGCCAACACTCGCTACTTCTGGCCAAGTATAAACAACGCCAGGAATTAAATTATAATGAATGTGGGGTTTCTGTCCTTTCAAAACCTCTGCAACAAACACACCTTCTTCTTCTGCTTTATGGGCTAACATAGCGCCACGCACAACATCTCCAATGGCATATACATTATCTACTTTTGTTTTGAGATGATCATCAACCGGTATTTGTCCTTTCACTGTTTCAATACCTATCTTATCAAGCCCAAGTCCATCCGTATACGGTCTGCGACCAATGCTTACTAAACAATAGTCACCTTTAAATTCTAAAGCCGCTCCACCATTTTTAGGTTCAGCTTTTACCACTACCTCTTTACCTTTATTTTCTACGGCCGTTACCTTATGCCCAAGGAAAATTTCCATTCCCATTTTTTTGGCAACCTTCAATAATTCTTTGCCCATTGTTCCATCCATGGTCGGTATAAGACTATCTAAAAATTCCACAACGGTAACCTTAGCGCCCAGACGCGAATACACTGAACCAAGTTCCATACCGATAACGCCTCCACCAATAACGATGAAATGTTTTGGTACTTCTTTTAGAGTCAATGCTTCTGTGCTCGATATAATTCTTTTTTTATCGAAGGCTGCAAAAGGAAGGGGTGTTGGCTTTGATCCCGTTGCAATAATTACGTGATCGGTTGTGATGGATGATTCTTTTCCATCAGCATCTGTAATTTTAATGGTGTTCTTATCGATAAATGATCCAACCCCTTTCAGAACCTCTATTTTATTTTTCTTCATCAAAAATGCAATGCCATCTACATTTGCTTTCACTACATCGGCCTTTCGTTTGATCATCTGGCCAATATTTACTTTAAGTTCAGGGATATCAATGCCGTGTTCTTTAAAGGTATGTTCTGCATTGTAGAAATGTTCAGAAGAATCCAACAATGCTTTTGATGGAATACAACCAACATTTAAACACGTTCCACCTAAGGTATCATACTTTTCAATGATGGCGGTTTTAAACCCAAGTTGTGCGCAGCGAATTGCGGCTACATATCCACCAGGGCCTGAACCAATAACTGTTACGTTGTATTGCATAAATTTAAATTATTTTCTATCCAAAATATTCGTAGGCTTCAATAATATCCAGATAAACACCGTTAAATCCAGCCTCTAAAATCTTTTTGGTGTACGATTGATCATTGCCATAGAGTATATTTTTCCATGATGCTTCCCAATACCTCACCGAAAAATTTCCTGCCCAATCCGGATTCTCTTTATACACCAATCTTTTATTCAAACCGTTCCAATAGTATCTGTAATTTTCAGCCTCGCCAATACTCATATAACAAATTACTAATCGCGAACCACCATTCAATTTTACTTTCAATGATGTTACATCTGCCAATGTTAATTGTTCGTCATTAAAATATAAATCAATTAACACCATGTCATAGTTTGTATTCTTTATAGCATCTAAAAACGATTGCTTAGTGGAATAAGAAGATGGGTTTATTAAGTACAAAAAATTCTTAACACCGCCAATGGTTGTAACATCATCATTGTTTACATTCTGTATCGTTGCTGGGTAGGTCGGAATATTATCCAACTCACGATGATCTGCTGCAAACGACACATAACCTTTTGCTAGATTTTGGGCGTAGGAATTATCCATCTTCGAATGCGTTGAACAATAATCTGTAGTAAGTACTACCTTGCCGTTGTTTTTTGCCACATCGCAAAAGCCAATTAAAAAATTACGATCCTCAACGGGAGTAGAAACGTCATCACCGCTATATCCATAAAACAAATCCTCGCGACCAACGGCATCAATGGCGTTAAGGTAAGTGGTTGCGAGCGCTCCATTGACTTCACTATCTGTTGTGATAATCTCTTGTCCGTTTTGAGGGATAATCAGAAATTCTGAGTTTTGATTTTTCGCGTAAGCGCTAATACCTTTTACCAATACGCGCATCTCTTCACGAAAATCTAAGTCTGGAATTATTGGATCATCATTCTTTCCACACGATGTTGCAACCAACACCATAAATAAAACTCGAGAAATATTTTTTAA
>JBBRFY010000163.1:0-10685 GCA_038241205.1 Cytophagales bacterium | reverse complement strand
CTTTCGTAATTACGATTGAGTTAGGAAGGAGAAAAGCGTTTTTCGCATCACCTTGAATGAAAGGTAGTGTGAATACGCTAAAGAAATTTGGATCAACGAAAGCGACCAGGCTGTTTCTAAACGTATTATTTTTATAGGCGATCTTGGGTGTACCTATTCTTCTTATGCGAGTGGCTTCAAGTACTTCAGGGAATTCACTTTTCAGGGTAGAGGCAACAGGTGCTGCCGTTACCGCTTCTTTAATAAATTCACCGTTTACCTTTCCTTTTAGAACCACGCGCACAATCTGATCCGCTTTCTTATTGTGGCGATCGAAACTCAGTTCGTCTACAACAAACATCGTGATCATAAGACAGGTAGCAATGCCCAAGGCAAGCCCCGAAATGTTTATAGCAAACAAGCCTTTGTTCCTTAATAAATTCCTCCATCCAATTTTGAAATAACTTTTATACATACCGTAAGTGTTTAAATTTTTATATCCTTCTGCTGGTCTTATAATGCTGGGTCTGAAGATCAACAATACATCAACACAAAATTTTAAATCTGCTTTTCGTTTTCCAAATGCTTTTACGCGCTCGTCATACAACTCCATCAAATCACCTTCAATGTATTTCAACAACTTCGGGTGGCAGAACCAGCGGAAGAAGCGAAGGAAGAGTTTGGGAGGGGAATGGCTTTTCATTTCTTTTATTGTGATTGTTATCGTGATCAGTTATCCGTTACTCATAGGTGGCTTACGATTAACGGATAACAATTAACCATTAACGATTTTTAAATTCCACGCCATTTTCGGGATAGCACTCCACAATTCATCACGCGTGTTCTTCGAATACTCAATTGCCTTTTTTCCCAATGCTGTAATTTGAAAATACTTCTTTGGTCTTCCCGCTCTTTCTTCTGTAGCTTCACCATCGAATGATTTTAGGTACCCTTTGTCTTCTAACCTTTTTAAAGCTGTTTGAAGAGCGCCTACGCTAACATTGCGCGAAAGTCTGGTTTCGATTTCTTTCTTTATTGAAACTCCATAGGCTTCTTTATATAAAACGCCAACGGTGAGCATAACCACTTCTTCAAATTCACCGAGTTGATATTTTTTCATAGTTGAAATGTATTCGCCACAAAGTTTCTTTCTAAATGTCGTTGTGCCTGAGTAGCAACGGATGTTAATTAATTCCTAATTGTAGTATTAATAATAGTGCCAAACAAACAAAGTGCAAAAAATGTATCGCAGCGCAATTTTACTATCGATGATGTGTTCACGATTGAACAATAGCGAACGAAATTGGAATTGTGTTGTAAGGTATTTACCGTTTTATCTTTCCACTATCGGTCATGTTGATGTGCTCAACAATGTTAATTATGTGTGGTACTTTAAAACTGGATAGTCTTTGATGACAATATTGTAAAAAATCTTCTTCTTGAAAGGAAGATTTGTTATCAAGAATTAAATCAGCGGCAACGACTTCACCCAATAATGAATGCACTTGCCCATATACTTTCGCTTGCGTAACGCCCGGATAATTATCTATTACTTCTTCAACTTCGATGGGAAATACTTTATTACCAGATACATTGATTACAATTTTCTTTCTACCTTTTATTTCGATAAGTCCATCGGCTGATCGGGTTGCATAATCTCCGGTGAGAAACCATCCGTTTATCATTACATCTTTGCGCAATGTTACCGGACTTAAATATCCATCGAACATTCCAGGACCTTTTATGGCAAGTTGCCCCATTTCGCCTGCAGGTAATGCATTCAAGTTCTCGTCAAGAATAGAAACGTCATATGCTGGCAAACTATATCCAACAGCTTCCGGATGATCTTCTGATCGATCTACATTAATGATGGGCAATCCAATTTCAATTATTCCGAATGCCTGCATAACGGGTAAATTGTATTTCGCTTTGAATGCCTTGCAAACGCTTGCGTTAATACTGGTAGTGGTAGATATAATTCGCTTTAATGATGGAATGAAAATTTCTTTCGAATAGGTTGCCAATAATTTTATATGCATAGGCGATGCATATAAGAGTGTTGCGTTTTTCTTGTGAATATGTTCAAGAATATTTTCAGCAAGAAAATCATTGCAGATAATAATACCGACACCGTAACGTACATACAACATGATGGAGACAATGAAGTGATAGGCCATGGGCAATACCCAAACTACGCGATCCGATTCATTTAAATTCAATCCATCATTGGCAGCTTCGATTCTTTCGATTACAGATTGATGCGAGAGCACCACGCACTTTGCTTCACCCGTTGTTCCCGAAGTAAAACGCATAACGGCTGGATATTCAATAAACGTTACTGTTTTTTCTCCTGGAGTTTTGGTTGTCTGACCCAGAAAAAGGGAATTATTCAATACCGTTATTTCGTTTGATTTTTTGTCATCGATGTACAAATCAGATCGATCGGAGAGGAGGTAATGTAGTTTTGCTTCTCGTGTGGCTTTGTTGGTCTCCTCTGGTTTTTGTTGAGGTGAAATTGGCATTACGACTGCACCACATCCTATGCCTGCATACAGGCCAATTAAAAAGTAGCGATTGTTTTTTATCAACAAACCAATTCCTTGTCCTGGAGTTGTGCCAAGATCAATTAATTTATTTTTTAGTTTTTCTGTTTGGTTATAGAGTTCAGAAAAAGTAATCGATCCATACTCATCTGCAATGGCAATTGTATTCGGCCATTTACTACAGGCTTCCACTAATGTTTGATAAACATTTACCTTAGGCAATGTGGAGTTCATGGTATAAGGTATTTACAATTTCATTTTGATGACTTTCTTTTTTGCTGCACGCTAATTTTCCTGCTGCGTATCCGGTTTGAAGGCCGGTGCCCATTACGCGCGCGCTTGCTATAGCACGCGGAGTAGCGGAGATATTTTTTCCAGCAAAATATAAATTAGAGACTTCTTCACAAATCAAACAGTTCGCGGGAATGTCATAACCATTATCCGTTTCAAAATAATCTAACGTTAACGTTCCATCATTCGTCCATTCTTCAATAGGCCAAGTTCCAATGGCAATGCCGTCTTTCGATTTTCTGCATTGCATTACATCATCTTCTGTCAATATATATTTTCCTTTTGATCGTTGCTGCACTCGAATGCCAAGCGAGGGGAAGATGTATTCTATAGAAGCATTTTTGAAACTCTCCAATTGTTGTTGAAGGTGCGGAAAAATTTCATAGATGGATTGATGGGCTTTGGTTTGAACCGCTTTATTTTTTTCAATCGAATCCGTTATGTTTTCACCTACCGTAATTTTAAGATCAACAACGCCATTGCGCAACGACCCCGGCACTGCGCTTAGCGATAGGTAATTTTTTGGCCAGTGATTGTCTTTTATGCGTTGCATCACCATGCGCTTTATACTCATGTTTAATGCAAACTCATTATCAATTCCAATGTTTTGAATTCGAAATATTTGTGAGGCCGCTTGATATGTTTTCTCCTGAATTAAATTCAGGTTGGCTAATTGTGAAACAATGCCATTGCCACTGCAATCAATAATAGAGTCTAGTTTAATGTTAATTTCTTTTGTTGAATTTTGAAGAACGACATCTTGAATTTTATTTCCCCTTCTATTTACACTTACCAATTCGGTGTTTGGTAAAACACTTACTCCGTGTTCGTCTAACTTTATTTTCATCAGTTGCTGAAGCGCTGTACATTCGTACGGAATAATGTATAGCCCTTCATGGTATAAGGTAGGCTTTGCAACAGGGCAAATTATTTGAAGGTCGGCTATAAAGTCATTGCAAAATGAGTATCCAACTGACTTCGGTTTTCCGGAGAAGGAGCGAAGGAACGAACCGCAGATGGTGCCTACATTTGTTTGCGTTGAATCACCTCCAATTGAATTACTTTTTTCAATCATCAACACCGACTTACCTTCTTTGGCAGCCGCAAGTGCTGCAGCAAATCCGCTGATGCCGCTACCTACAATTACAATATCAGCTTTGTCAGGAATCATCAATCAAGTGGCGCTAACTCTTTTCCAAATACTAACTCGTAGCGAATTTGTTTTTCAATCGTGTTCATTTCATCCTCCGAAATCACTTCTTCAAAATAGACAATCATAAGATGCAATCGGTTTTGAAATCGCATAAACGCAAAGGTAAGTCCGGGTGGGTAAATATTGGACGGAAAATTCCAGGCATCTTTTATTTTATGATTATTAAATTCCAAGAAATCAGTTGGATGATCGGCCGCGACCGTAAAAAGAAAACTTGCAAGTGATCCACCCTTCGGTCCTTTAATCCAAAAATAATAAAGAGGCGAAGGTGTTCTTGTAAGAAAGCGCATTAGAATATCGTAATCGCGCGACATATTTGTTTTGATCTGATCAACCATTTGCTGATTGATGCTGCTAACGGTTTGTTTTAAAGATGCAAGTAGATTTGATTTTATGCGATAGAAAATAAAGGAAAGGTGATTGCCTAATAACGGACCACGTGCGCCTTTCTTTCTTTGGTCGCGTGGCACCGGTATCCAAAAATCATGGATTGGAATTTTCTTTTCTATCAGTAGCGTGCGTATGCTGCGCGCGGCACACGCCAAGTATAATGCACTTCTTCCAAACTGCGCTCCGAGCAGTGGGCCGACTGTATCCAGTTGTTTGGTTTCTTCTTCTGTGAAGCGAATGATTCTTACTTTCTGTTTGGTGTTTATGTTTTTTCTTTTGGAAAGAAATATTCCGGACAATGGTTTTCTGGAGATACGATCTATAAAAAATTTTGCGCGCGTGGCATTTATCAATTCCGTCCACTTTAATTTCTTACTCGGAATATTATCGTGAAGTTGTAATTCGTTTTCAGCAATGCCATTGGCAAGTTGTTTCATTAATAGAATTGCACCATAACCATCCATAAGCAAATGGTGCCAGGAAAAAATGAGTGTTGAATCTCCAGAAGATCGAATTAAAATATCAAACGAAAGTAAAGGAGGTTTGTCTCCTGAAATTTTCCGGTTCACAATTTCTTCTGTAATGAGTGAATCGGTATTGGTAACAGTGATGGGTATTTGGTTTACAGTTTCATTTTCTTTCCACGTTGGTATGGCGAGTGGATATTTTTTTTCTGCAGTAAGGTAGGCTAGTCGCTGAAGGTTTCGATTTGAATTAATGTTATTTCGAAATACCGCTACATCAAGTTGTCCTTCCAATTCTAACAAATACCGACAGGTATTATTAGAAGCATCCATGCGCCTGATATGCTGCTTTTCCAAGGCCAGCATAAAGCAGTCTGCGGGAGTGAGTAGAATTTGGTTTAGTTCTGTTTTGCTCATTGCTGGTTGGCATATTGCATGGCGCAATTTGCCAATGTATTTGCCGAGATAAAATTTTCCGGTACAAGTTCTTTTTCAGGAATGATGATTTTGAACTTCCTTTCGAGAAACAAAACTAATTCGATGATGGACAATGAGTCGATTCCAATGTTGGCCAACGCGGTATCGGGCTGAACTTGTATGTTTTTATCCACGATGTTATTTTCAATATAGCGACAAAGCTCTTGAGCGAGACTTTCCCTTGTTAGATTATCCATTGTATTTTTTTTGGCTTTTAAATCATAATGTCATACATCTTTGTGGAGCAATTTACGACTCTGCACTTTGGAAAAAAAAAGTTACTTTTGAAACCATTTTTAATCTTCAAGCTGTTTAAATTTTATGTTTGGCCTACCTTCAAAATTAGTTTCTTGGTTAATGTCATCAGGATCAGACTCAGCACCCCAAAGGTATGATGTTTT
The DNA here is from genome assembly GCA_038241205.1 of Cytophagales bacterium. Lineage (GTDB taxonomy): Bacteria > Bacteroidota > Bacteroidia > Cytophagales > Cyclobacteriaceae > Chryseolinea. Next base: position 4,927 of record JBBRFY010000163.1, on the reverse strand, counting down.
GCACACCACTAGCGCGATGTTAATGGAAGAAGATTTATTGAAATGAAAAGTTGTGCAATCATTGGTTCAGGAATAGCCGGCATTGCTTCTGCCATTCGCATTGCAGCAATGGGATTGAAGGTGGACGTTTTTGAAGCAAACGATTATCCTGGCGGAAAAATTCGCGAGCAAAGGGTAGGGAATTTTCGGTTCGATATGGGGCCTTCCGTTTTTACAATGCCGCATTTAATTGATGAACTCTTTACCCTATGTGGTAAGAATCCTCGCGACTATTTTAGTTACACACGCCTGCCAACATCTTTTAATTATTTTTTCGAAGATGGCACGCAGATTAGCGCATATGGTAATGAAGACCTTTTAGCGAAAGAGATTGCATTAAAGACGATAGATTCCGAAGAAAGTTTTCGGAAATACCTTAAGGACATTTCTGCTAAGTATGAAATCACAAAAGAGGTATTCATCGAAAATTCGTTACACATCTTAAAAAATTATTTTACTGAACGTGTATTCAAAGGCTTGCTTAACTTTCATAAGATTGGCGCTTTTGAATCGATGGATGAGGCGAACAAGCGATTTTTTAAAGATCCGAATTTAGTGCAGTTGTTTAATCACTATGCTTTTTATGTAGGCTCTAACCCTATGGTTGCGCCCGCTACATTGAATATGATTCAACACCTGGTTATTGACAAAGGCACGTTTATTCCAGATCGTGGAATGTACTCTATTGTGCAAGCCATGGTGAAATTAGCAGAAGAGATTGGGGTAACATTTCATTACAATACAAAAGTGGAAGAAATAATTTTAAAAGAAGGAACTGCTATCGGTATTCGCATTGAAGGAAATAGAATTTTAAATTTTGATCGGATTGTAACTAATATGGATGTTTACCACGTGTATAATAGATTACTTCCAAATGAAAAAAAGCCAAAACGAATTTTACGTCAGCCGAAGTCTAGTTCTATACTGGGATTCTACTGGAGTGTGAAGGGAGATCATCCGCAACTGGGTGTTCACAATATGTTGTTCGCCAAAGATGAGCATGCTGAGTATAACGCCATTTTTAATGAGCGTACTATTTGTGATGATCCCTCGGTTTACATTAGTGTAACCGCCAAACATGTAAAGGGTGATGCACCCGCAGGGTTTGGAAATTGGTTTGTTCTCGTCATCGCTCCAAACGACAACGGGCAATCATGGGACGAGCTTGTAATCAAAACAAGAGTGAGCGTTCTATCGAAGGTAAAGCGATTGTTAAACATCACGCCAGATATTGCACACGAGTTTATGCTTACGCCAACAATGATTAAAGAAAATTATTTCAGTGCTTTTGGTGCTGTATTTGGTAACAGTTCGAACAATAAGTTCGCTGCATTTTTAAGACATTCAAACAAAAGTAAGATTAAAGGATTGTATTTTGTTGGTGGTAGTGTTCATCCTGGTGCAGGCATTCCGATGTGTTTAAATTCAGCCAAGATTATGGCGAAGATGTTTCGTTGATTTCTAATTTTTTTATTCTTATCCGAAGGAAAATTGATCAAGAAAATAGTCTTCACAAATTCCGCTAATTCAAATTCCGCTAATTCAAATTTCGCTTCTTCAAATTTCTGGCGTACAATCTTGCTTCACGATAGTACTTAAAGGGTACGACTAACATTCCGAAACATTCTGTATTCGATTTATGTAATTGCTTGTGGTGAACTTTATGACCTTTGCGCAAAGCAATAAGCCAAGGATTCTCAGTTTGTTTAAAAATTTTAAAACGTTGATGGATCAGCCCATCGTGCACTAGCACATAGCAAATTCCATATAAGGTAATACCTATACCGATGTACAGTTTATAATCATTGCCGTGCATTATTCCGAACATGATGAAAAGCCAGGCAGGGATGGCAAACACGAGCGCGAAAAAATCATTTTTTTCAACCTTCTTATCGTGCGGGCGGTGGTGATCTTCGTGCATGTGCCAAAGCAAACCATGCATAATGTATTTGTGTGTGCTCCACGCCACGATTTCCATCGCAATAAACGATGCTAAAATATAGAATACGTTAAACAGGTAGATCATGATAAAACCAAACTGAAAGACAACGCGAAAGAAATAAAAAATTGTAAATAATGCCAGTTTTATTTTGTGTTACCCGATAATACAAACCGTAATGAATACTTTTTATTGGTACTCGATGTCATCCTACTTTCGAAAAATACGAACGAATTTATTTTACTTGGCTAAAACCACTTTCGCAATTTCTGAACCTTGATTGGTATCAAGCACCAAGAGATATGTACCACTTTGTTGTCTTTCGAGAGTCGTGGTTTGAATATATTCTCCGATTTCATTACGCCCGAAATTTTGGCTTGTAATGAGTCGGCCAAAAACATCGACAACTCTTAGTTGCACCGTTGTTGGACGTTCGATTTTGTACTGAATATGTATCACGCCTGATGTTGGATTGGGATAAACAGCAAGCGATGTTTTTGTTTGCGGTCGTTCATTGGCGAGCGGCACCTCTTGAATACTTAAATAATCCAACGCCCAGCCCCAGCCTGAATTTTGCGGACCCGAGTTCATGGTGAGTCTGAATAGAAGTGTATCACCCGCATTAAATGTTTTACTAATATCAATTTCTTTTTGTTCCAGCATTTCGCGCGTGCCTGATTGATTAGCAGTGTAGGCTGTTTGCCAAACCGCATTCGAACTGGCATCATACCCGGGTGCTAATGCTATCCAATCAATTCCATTTTTGGTGGCCTCTAATACAACCGAATCGCTTGCCGCTCCAAATTCTGTAATAGCGACATCTGCATAATAGACAAAAGGGAAACTGTTGTTTAGTTTAACGGGAGTTCGAGGCAGAACAGAATATCGTTGGCTTGTTGAATAGGGATGGTTTGTTTGAAAATTCTTTCGTTCTCCATCGGACGCACCTGCGAAATTTTTTAAGGACAAACCTTCAACAATGAGATCACTAATCTTAGAAAAATAAGTGGCGTAAGAATTTTTTGTTTCTACTATAGAAAGTTTTTCAACTGTATAATTTTTGCTTTGATAAGGCGCAGCGTTTCCACTTGCATACGAAACAAAATAGATGGTTTTACTTCCATCGGTTACGCCACTTAAGGTAATATCAGATTGACCCGTTGCAATGTTACCCTTTAAAGTGCCTGCTTTGTTCGTGCCAATATACACGTCAATAGAATCGTACTGTACGGTGGCATTGATGCGTAGAACAAGTTTGTTTTGAGGAGAAGTTCCGTGTTTTAATAAGGTAATTGATTGATCTGTTAATTGTGGTTTATCAATGGTTGCGCTCCATATTCCACGCCCATGTGTTGCAATTACTACTTGATCATCCTGACCTTTCATATCCCAAACGGCAACATGCGGAAAATCTTGAAGCAACGTCCACGATACTCCATTGTCTATTGACTCTACAATTCCAATTTCCGTTCCGGCCCAAATAATATTGGTATTATCAGTTCGAACATACAAACAATACACCGCTACATTTGGAAAACCATTTGTGCTGGTTGAGCCCGAACCAAATCCGGAAATATCTTGCCATGATTGCCCCGCATCGGTGGTGCGCACAATTTTAGGAGCATTCGCAAAAGAAAAAAGTGCGTACGCTGTATTTTGTTCTGTTGGGTGTGATGCCAACTTCGTTATAGAGCCTAATGTTTTCGCTGTGTAATTATTGGTTTGCTGAAATGTTTTGCCTCCATCTTTTGAGTACTGTATTTTTCTTGTACTCGTCATGCCACTACCTGCCCACACAACATTTGCGTTTGCACGCGATACTTCAATATCCATGAAAGATGATAGACCCCAATTTTCTGTAATGGGTGTTAGCGACCATGATTGCCCAAAGTTTTGTGAAACGAAAACACCTTTTTCGCCTACTGTGAAAATACGATCTGGAAATTTTTTTGAGTTAGCAAGTTTAGAAATGAAAGGCATTTCGCCAGACAACCCATTGAGTGCCGAACTAAAAGTTAAACCTCCATTTGTTGATCGTAAAAAATTATTTCCTTGCGACCCTCCAATTAATAACTTATCATTTAAATTATGCCATATCACTTCGAATCCATCGCCACCAATTTTTGCAGTATAGTTTGATGCGGCAGAAGCATTTGCTGGCGATTTCCAAGTTCCGTTGTCTTGTAATCCACCAAAGTATTCGTTCGCTCCTGGCTTTTTATCAACGCCATAAAACTGGCCTGTGTTGTAGCCGTTGTTTGTGGAGGTCCAGGTGTTAGCGACCAAGCCCGGATTGGCAGCTGTATTGGAAACAAACACACCACCATCATTTGCGTTCAGTATTTTAAACGTTGTAGCACTAATCGGAATAATTAAAATGTTATGATGATCGGGATGAACGTTCTCATTTTTACCTGCATCGCCAAAGTCGCCTCTTGCATCTGTTATAAAAGTAGTGGTTGCATTTCGTTTTTTAATTCCTTGATACAAAATTCGCAGCGTGCTTGATGTTGTTGGTGGAAAGACACCACCGTTGGCTAGCGTGGGCCAGAAAAAATACATTTGTTTAAATTCTTGTCCCCCATTTGAGGCAATGCCTGCGTTAGGTGCACTAGCATCATAGTCAACATTGTTAACGTACATGTATTCACGACTTTGATCCGTGGCGGTTGTTGAAGTAGTATTTGATGGAATTAAATTAAACTGACCATCGCGACCTTGATCGCGAAATGAAACCATAAGCTGTCTGTTGTTTGTAACATCCCACGCCTCAAATGGAACGTCCACATAATCTTGATACGTAAAATTTTCTGGTGTTACGCCAGAACTACTTCCTATTGGGACAAGAAATCGATGCGCCTTTTGACTTTTACCTGGTCCGAATCGAATTTCAACGGAAGTTTTATTAACATTTGCTCCTATTTCTAATCTGCCTTGAGCAAAACTAGC
>JBBRFY010000162.1:0-10705 GCA_038241205.1 Cytophagales bacterium | reverse complement strand
TTATCCGTTAATCGTTATCCGTTAATTGTCTGGACTGATAGGTATCGGCATCTGTTCATTATAAACCGAGCCGCTATTAACGATTAACCATTAACGATTAACCATTACAGCAAAACGGCCTCAAAAATAAGTAAATCATGATCATTACCGAATTTTTGAAAAAGCCGAAATCCAATTAATCTTGTTGTATCGTAAATGCTTAGGTAAAACAGAAATCAATGCAAGCTTTGTCACTATCATCTGGAGAAACCGAGATAAAATGGAAACAATTATGGAGCTTGGCAGCTCTTTATGGATCAATTGTAATTGGCTGGATTGCCTACCAAAACTATCAGCCTAAGCTTTTAGAGAAGTTTAATTTTACAGATTTCTCTTTTATCCTCATGGTTTTTCAAGGTATTGTATTAATTATAACACCGCCTATTGCCGGGAAATTAGGCGATCGGTATCGTTTCAAAGCCGGCCATCGCATACCTATTATTACCACGGGAATCAGTTTTGCAGCCATGATTTTTATGGCGGTTGCTTTTACCTTATTGGGTAACCCAGGCGAAATTTTTAAGTGGATACTGCCCGTACTTATTGTATTCTGGCTCATCGCGATGAGCATTTTTACCAGTCCTGCATTATCGACTTTAGAACTTTTTACACCCGTTGATAAATTACCCAGTGCCATGGCCATCTTAACCATTGTAGCCAATTTGATTTACTCGTTAGAGCCTGTTATCATTGACATTATAGATTACCTTGGTGCACCACTTACCTTTATGGCCGGTGGCGCAGTTGTGTTTATTTCAGGCTACGCGCTAAAGAAAACTTCGTTAAGTCTTTTTAAATTCAGTGATAATAAGGAAGCCCGACCTGTTGCTTCTATGAAACTCGATACCACACGATCAAACAAACCCTACATTTTCTTTCTGGGTCTTGCATTGGGTATTCCTACTGCCATTCTCTTTAAATTATTTCCTGATCTACTCGCAGATAAATTGAGTACTCTTTTAAATGGCATGGATGGAAAAATTATTCTGGTAGACTTACTGGTTTTATCGGCAATACTTTCCATACCAATAAGCATTGTGGTGAATAAATTTGGATTAGAGAAATCATTTTGGTGCAGCTTAGGTATTATTACAGTAAGCATTGTCTTCATTTTTACAATTCAATCTCCGGTGATTGTATTGATCATGACCATCATCTTTACCATTATGTTCACCGCGCTTTCTGTGAGTTCATTGCCGATGGCGATTAACAGATCGAACTACTACGAAAAGGTATTTTGTGTCGGTATATTTTTTAGTGGAGTAGCCCTACTCGATGGAATCATCGAGGCGATTCAGGCATTTTAAATTAATATCGAGTAGATAGACGTTAGACATTAGACTTTGGAATTTTGGAGATAGTGGAGTTTGGTTTATAGAGTGAAGCCGGTTGAAAAATTTCAACGGGCTTTTTTAACATGGAACTTTGAACTTGGAACCTCAAACTTGAAACCTCAAACTACAACAGCCCCTTATCCTTCGCAATTTTCGTTAGCAATACCATTGCCTCTTCCCTATCGTTTCTAATTTCGCCTTCCATAATGGCTTCTTTTATTTGCTCTTTTATGTCACCAATAATTCTACTGGGTGGAAGATTATACATTTTCATAATCTCATCGCCCGTAATGGGTGGTTGGAAATTTCGGATGTGATCTTTCTGTTCTACTTCAGCAATCTTCTCTTCTACTAAATCAAAATTCTTAAGGAACCTGCCTACCTTATCCATATTCTTAGAGGTAATGTCAGCGCGGCAAAGTTTCATTAAATCATCAATATCATTACCGGCATCAAAAAGTAATCTACGAATTGCAGAGTCTGTTACTTCTTTCGATAAAGGTATAGGACGCAAATGAAGTCGTACCAGATTTTGAACGTATTCCATTTTTTCATTCATCGGTAATTTCAGTCGCCTGAAAATATTGGGTGTCATGCGTGCGCCTCTGTCTTCATGGCCGTGAAACGTCCAGCCATGATCTTTATCAAAACGCTTTGTTGCAGGCTTAGCAATATCATGAAGAATGGCAGCCCAACGCAGCCACAAATCGTTTGATACTTTTGCAACATTATCCAACACCTGAAGAGTATGGAAAAAATTATCCTTGTGTGCTTTATTGCCGATGTATTCAACACCGTGAAGTGTCACCAATTCCGGAAAGAAAAGTTTAAGCAACTCACTCTGGAAAAGTAATTTAAAACCGTACGAAGGAACCGGACTCAAAATAATTTTATTCAATTCATCCGTAATACGTTCTTGCGAAACAATTTTTAGTCGTTCTGCCTGAGTGCAAATAGCCTCATAGGTATCGGCTTCAATATCGTAATTCAACTGCGAAGCAAAACGAATGGCACGCATCATTCTAAGTGGATCATCTGAAAAGGTAATAATAGGATCGAGCGGTGTGCGAATAATTTTCCGCTTCATATCATCCTGTCCGTTAAACGGATCAATCAACTCACCAAACGTTTTTGCATTGAGACTGATGGCCATGGCATTCATGGTGAAGTCTCTTCGCTTCTGGTCATCTTCTAAAGTGCCATCTTCAACAATTGGCTTTCTCGATTCCTGTCTGTAAGATTCTTTGCGAGCTCCTACAAATTCAAAATCCATACCTTCGAATGGAATTTGTGCAGTGCCAAAATTCTTATAGACATGTACATGCACATCGGGTCCGAGTGCTTTCGCGACTTCACGTGCCAACTCAATGCCACTACCTACACAAACAAAGTCAATATCTTTTGATGGTCGTTTCAAAATCAGGTCGCGTACAAAACCACCTACCACATACGCCTCGATGTTGAGTTTGTCTGCAACCTTACCTACTAGTGAAAATATATGGTGATTGAGCGAGCTGCCTAAGTTCATTAACGTAAAAAAGATTTGGGCGTAAAGTTAAGCGTTTCGGGTTTAATGTTTCGGGTTCAAAATTTAAAGTTCCTGACGCAAGCCTTAACCTGAGCGTTCCAAAAGGAAGAGAAAATTTCGAATTTATTTCTTATTGCTGCAACTTTGCCCTTGATTTCTATTCCGAGTGAAGATCAGGGAATGATCTATGCGATTGTGCAAACACCTCCTGGTTCTACATTGGAAAGAACCAATGATATTTCTGGTCAGCTACAAAAATTGATTATAGAGAAGGTAGAAGGAATACAATCTGTTTCTTCAATAGCGGGTTACGAAGTACTAAACTTTTGTTCAATAAATTGTATTGATAGTAGTGCGCAAACCATGCATTAATCCATCTCAACTAAATTTTTATTTCCTAGTTTAACATGCTCCGCTTCGGAGGTTAACGCGTACGCTGTAGAAAAAACCAAACGCAATAATGTATAAACATATTCTACATGCAAATCCACTAAGCCTATCTCAGCAGCATTCGCGATTGTAATACTTCACTACAAGATGCGTATCATCTCAAAAAGATCGTTGTGAATAAAATGGTAATTCAATTTTGACTTTACTTTATCGCAGCTAACAATTTTATTTTTGCTTTCATCTTGTTTGTTAAACAGAGGGTGTTCAAGATGCAAAGCATTACAGGCTTTTGTGTAAAAATCCGCTCGCGAAGGATGATGATCTGCACAAGCATTAAACACTTCATTCCAGACTTCTTGCTGAAGGATGGATTTTATGATTTCAATGCAGTCGCGTTGATGTATTATATTAACAGGATGCATGCGTCCCAAAATATCTTTCTTACCGGCAAGGAATTTTCCGGGATGCCGACCAGGGCCAACCAAACCACCAAACCTGAGCACCGTTGTTTTAAATTTAGTGTGCGTAGTAAGTATATTTTCAGCACGAAGTAAATAAGAAGTAACATCTGCATCTGATTCTATAACCGTTCGGTCTCCATCAGCATAAACAGCGGTAGAGCTAATAAATAAAACCGTTGCAATGCTGCCTCCTAAAATTTCGCTAACCACATTATTAATTTGTTGCAGGTAAACATCAGTTTGCCCCGACTTTCGCTTTGGCGGAATCGTAATGATTAAAGTGTCGCATCGAAAAAATTCGTAATGAGAAATAGAAGCATCACTGGAAAGTTCTGGATCAAATTTTATGAGGAAAGGTTTGATTCCCAGGGCTGCAAGTTCATCTACCTTACCTTGGTGCGTGGTTGATCCTAAGACACTATATCCTGATTTGATCAGTTCAATTGCTAATGATTTTCCTAGCCAGCCACAGCCTAAAATGCTAATCGATTTCAATACTATTAAAATTAACTGACATGATACCTTATAAAATTTAAAGAATAATCAGCGACCCTCAACTGATAACCGATCACCGATTACCTTGCCGCTCTACATAACGTGTGCGTGGCTACAACTTCTGCCGCCACTGTTTCTTTTCCGATTGTTGTTTCTTTTCCGTAATTCGATTTTGAACTGATCCTTTTGAAGGCTTTGTTGCTTTTCTAACTTTCCTTTTCTCAAAGGCTTTTGCGAGAAGCTTTTCTAATTTCAGAACAACGGTTTCTTTATTTTGAAGCTGCGATCTTTTCTCTTGCGATGACAACAACAACACGCCATCGTTGGTAAGGCGCGTTTCTAATTTCTTTAAAATTATTTCCTTCTCTTCTTCTGATAGGTATTGTGAATTCTTTACATCGAATTTTAAGGTAACCTTGGTGTTTACCTTGTTAACATTCTGTCCGCCCGCGCCACTACTTCTGGAAGCGCTGAAGATTATTTCGTTACCTAAAGAAGCTGCTACTATAGAACGTTGCATTTTAATCAGAACACAAAATCAAAAACATTGCATTACGCTTTTGCTATCTTAACTTTTATGGCATTCGGACCTTTCATTCCCATCTCCACCTCAAAGGTTACTTTATCATTTTCCTTAATGGCATCAACCAGTCCGTTTATGTGAACAAAGATACTTTCCTGCGAATCCAGATCTTTAATAAAACCGTACCCTTTCGAATCGTTAAAGAAAGTAACTTTTCCTTTACGTGTTGGGTCAACATCTTTCATATCGGCCTGTTTCGGCACACCGATTTCAATATCTTCTTCTTTTATTATTCTCTTCTTGGTAGGATCTGGTGGTGTAGCTGATATGTTTCCGTTTTCATCAACATAGGCGATCATGTCATCAAAAGAAATACCTTCTTTAGCGTTAGCCTTTCTGTCTTCTTTGCGCTGCACCTTCTCTTTTCTCTTCTTCTCCTTCTTCTTTTCAGTTTCCTTTTTGTTCCATGTTTCTTTTGACTTCGCCATAATTTTTAATATGTGGTATTTTAGGTTAATGATGCGCTTCCAAAATGGGTTATGGAAAGGTTATTCTCCAACAAAACAAAAGGAAGCGCACAAAGCTACCATTTTATTTCTGATCTTAATATTTTCAATTGAGGAGGTTGATTTGGTTGGAATAAAATGGAGAAAGTTTGAATCCACATGATGGCAGGCTGCGGTTATCCTATTTCCCAATTCGTTATCTAACCATCATGGAATAGCGTGATAAACACGATTATCACGTATTTGTGTGATAATTATATATATCACCGAATTGTGTGATATATTTGAATGACAAACGATATTGCTTTGTCTCAATCCTTTGCACCTTACAAGCGTGAAGAAAAAAATTTCGAAGAATATAGAAAGACAAAAAATTGAATTTTATGATCAGTGTAATTACAGGAGACATCATCAATTCCCGAAAGGCGCAAGCTGCTATATGGCTTAAAGCGCTAAAAAAAGAATTGGCCAAATGGGGAGAGAGTCCGAAACAGTGGGAGATTTATCGGGGCGATAGTTTTCAGGTAGAAATAAAATCGACTGAAGATGCGCTGGCAGCAGCCATTCAGATAAAAGCTGTAATAAAATCTTTAAAAGGAGTAGATGTTCGCATGGCAATCGGCATTGGCGATAAAGCATTCAGCACGAAAAGTATTACAGAATCGAATGGCAGCGCGTTTGTGTACTCGGGCGAGTTGGTTGAAGAATTGAAAAAACTTAAACTCAATCTATCTATTCGAAGTAGCAATTCCACTTTTGATAAAGAGATGAATTTGTATCTTAAGTTAGCGCTCATAACAATGGATAGCTGGACAACCAACGCTGCCGAAACTATTTCTGTAGCATTGCAACATCCTGACAAATCGCAAGAAGCGTTGGGAAAATTGCTGGGGCTAAAACAAAATGCCATCAGCAACCGACTTAAAAGAGCATGCTACTATGAAATTGTTGAGTTGATCGAAATGTATCGTACTAAACTGGAAGAATTAAAATGATAGTCTTTATAAAATTAATACTTGCGCACCTGATAGGTGATTTCCTTCTACAGTCCACATCTTGGGTAAAAGCAAAAGAGGAGAAAAAATTAGCAGCCTATCAATTGTACCTACATGTACTGCTGCACGGTGTATTAATTATGATATTGATTTGGGATTGGAACTTTCTTCCATGGGCAGCTTTACTTGTATTTGTGCATTTAGTAATTGATGCCCTGAAATTAATATTGCAAAAAAAGGAAAACCGCACCACCTACTTTATAGTCGATCAGGCTTTGCATATTCTTTCTATCTATTTAATTTTCTGTTGGTATACCGGACAAATTGAAATCAGTGGATCGCTTTTTACAGATGCCAATTTCATGTTGGCTACCATGGTGATATTTTTAACGATACCTACCTCCTATTTAACTAGCGTGCTCATTAGTAGGTGGACACCTCATACTGAAGAAGAGACGAATGATTCCCTAGAGAATGCCGGCAAATACATAGGCATTTTAGAACGACTTTTCGTTTTTGTTTTTGTTATCAGCGGCCATTGGGAACCAATTGGATTTCTACTTGCAGCCAAATCAATATTTCGTTTTGGTGATCTAAAAAAGCCAAAAGACCGAAAGCTGACGGAGTATATTTTGATTGGCACCTTAATAAGTTTTGGCATTGCAATACTCACCGGCATAGCATATCAGGCGTGGTTAGCCAAATAAAAAATGTGATCGTTTAACCAACGGAGGCTATGCGTAATTTATCCCGCTAAGGTGTGGAAATAAATTTACAAAAAATCCGAAGGATTTATCCATACCATTAAATTTCCTCCATTTTCGCCTTAAATGAAACTTAATAAACTTGGCATGTATATGTATTAATAAATGATAATATAAATAGATAAATCAAACCATTTAAACTTACAACTATGTTACGCTACGCAGTAATTTTCTTTGTCATTGCAGTCATTGCAGCCATCTTTGGATTTGGTGGAGTCGCAGCCGGTGCTGCTTCAATCGCAAAAATTTTCTTTTACATTTTTCTTGTTCTCTTTGTCATTACGCTTCTATTTGGATCGAAAATATTTGGAGGCAACAAATGATAGCAACGCGCTGCCTTATGTCAGTAGGGCAGCGCGTTAATAAATTTTATGAATATATTTGTGTAATTTTTTATTAAACTCTATGAATAGAAAATTACAGCAAGCATCGTTAGCATTATTAACTATTTCACTTCTACTATTCGCAGGGTATTGCAGCTTTAAAATCTACACCCTATCTTCTGAGCGCGCGATAAGAAAAATCGACTACAGTACAGTCAATAACATTACCCATGGATTGCTTTCTGTTGATGCCTGGAAAAATCATCTTATTTTAATTGCTTCCCATCGTATTGATGATTTTGAATTTACTCCAGAACAGGAAAAACTTTTACAAGAACAATTAGAAAAAGTTCTTCATGCCGTAATTAATAAAGCCGATACGCTTCTACATCAAAAACAAAAAACGGTTAAAGGTAAAATAAGGAAATTCGTTGCGAATGCAATCATAGACGAGAACAAACTACATAACCAAGTACCCGGATTTGCTGAAACCATTTTAAATCAAATAAAAGAGCCAAACAATAAAGCCAAGATCAAAGAATTAATTCTTTCTAAGATTAATGACTATGGCTCAATAACCTATGATAGCGCCAGCGATGTTGCAAGAATTGATGATATATTATCACGCTATGGTTTTACTGATTTGCAGTCGTTTAACGACTCAGTAGAGCGGGAGACGAGTAATGTAGGCGAACAAATGTATCTACTAGCGTACTTTGAAATTTTAGTTGTAATGATCTTTATATTTATATGGATTATAGTTAGGAAACGCTTCCATCTCCATAACCAACTATTTACTAGTTCAGTTATTTTAGCTTTAATAATACTCAGTGCAGGGCTTACCGCCCCCATGATAGAAATTGATGCCCGCATTCGCGAAATGAGTTTCTTACTATTGGGGGAAAGCCTTTCGTTTCATGATCAGATAATATTTTTTCAAAGTAAAAGCATCGTAGATGTGGTACATGTTTTAATTGACACCGGCAAATGGGATTCCATTCTTGTCGGTTTTTTGATTTTGATATTCAGCATCGTATTTCCGCTTGCCAAGTTAATTGGTAGCAAATTATATATGTCCGCAAATGTAAAGTGGAATAACAACAAGATCATTCAGTTTTTTGCCCTCAAGTCTGGCAAATGGTCTATGGCCGATGTCTATGTAGTGGCGATTTTTATGGCATACATCGGTTTTAAAGGAATATTAGATAACCAATTGAGTCAGCTGAATATTAAGACCGGTTCGCTAGCGAGTATATCCACAAATGAAACAACGCTGCAGCCCGGATTTTTACTGTTTATCTGTTACGTTTTATGGGGATTAACCCTTTCTTTCATCATGGAACGAAGTAAACAATTAAAAACTGACGTGCCCAGCTAAATTGTAGAGCGGATTTTAAAGCGTACACAATCCACTATCAAAATTATGCAGCAATAAAACTTGCATCTAATTTGATTGCAGTTCAAGCAACGTATTATTGCATTCTATATAATTTCATGAAATAGTAGGTTGAATCAGTTTTTAACTACATTGAGCGATGTATAATTATCCCTAGCGCCACCACCTTTTATGAACCCAATTTCAGTTTGCTTAGCGGAAGATGATGAAGATGACTACGCTCTTTTTAAAGAGGTTCTTAGTGAAATTAAGGTAGCTACGAATCTTACCAGGCTGTCCGATGGCGATACGTTGTTGAAACATCTCACCAAAGAAGGAGTGCAAGTTCCGGATGTGCTTTTCCTTGATTTGAACATGCCGCGAAAAAACGGAAGCGAATGCCTTACTGAAATTAAAAACAATAAAAAATTACAGAATCTACCGGTGATCATCTTCTCCACATCTTTTGATTTAGATGTAGTGAAGCAACTCTATGAAAATGGCGCATGGTATTATTTGCGTAAGCCAACCGAATATGCCAGCCTGAAACTATTTCTGAATAAGGCGCTAGCACTGATTGGTGAAGATCAAAATACTGCTTACAAAATGGATAAATTTGTTATCAATTTACAGTAAGATATTTTTCGCAACATTGCCCCCGCAATGGTCACTCCATATTAACGATCACAAAAAATCTATAATTTTGTTCATCTCAATAAAATAATAATGCATGATTTGTACCTATTAAACTTGCACCGATATACTTATCAAGTTTTGCTCTCGTATTAGTTTCAGATTTTAACGTCAGCTATTAATTTTTTACGAAGTAGATACGCTACACTTTTTATATGGTAATTTTCAAAACCTTTCACAAAGTGTATGTTGCGCGCATTATTCCCTTCAATAAATAACGCTTCTTGATCAGAACACGTAGCGTTAAAATCTGGACAAAATATTTTTACTTCACCCGAACGATCTAAACCAAATTTAGAATTTCGTTCTATCTATTTTTTCATACTTTAGATGGAAAATAAAGATTTGCAAATGAGCACTAAAAAAATCGTGGTGGTAGGTGGTGGTTTTGCTGGAATACACTTTATTAAAAAAATATCAAGCAATGACCCTTTCTCCATCACACTAGTAGATACAAACAACTATCATTTTTTTCCTCCCCTGTTATATCAGGTGGCCACTGCGTTTATTGAGCCGTCTAATATTAGTTATCCGTTCCGTAGAATGTTTCAGGAGAAACACCACCTTCGTTTTCATTTGGGTCGACTGTTAAAAATTAATCCCGAACAGAATTCAATTGATACGGACACCGGTAGTCTTCAATACGACTATTTGGTTTTGGCCATTGGCACAGAAATTAATTATTTCGGTATGGAGAATGTGAAGCAAAACGCATTACCTATGAAGACCATAGGAGATTCGCTGAATTTGCGCAACCATGTTTTGCTTAGCATGGAAAGAGCTGCACGAACGACAGATAGTAGTGAGCGAGAAAAATTTCTAACGATTGTCATTGCTGGTGGTGGTCCATCGGGAGTGGAAGTTGCAGGTATGCTGGCAGAGATGGGACAAAATATTAATTCAAAGGAATATCCTGAAATCAAAAATCCTAAATCATATATTCATTTAATTGGTGCATCGCCCGTCCTGCTTGACCCCATGAGTAAGGTTGCTCAAAAGGAAGCGCTTACCGTTCTAACCAATTTAGGTGTACATATAAAACTAGGCATTGCTGTAAAAGACTATGTTGATGGAAACGTTATATTAAACAATGGCGAATCGATTTCTACGAATACCTTAATATGGACGTCAGGGGTAATCGGTAGGGACTTGATCGGCCTACCGCCAGAAGTAATAATGCGCGGTAAAAGAGTTGACGTTGATGAATACAATCGTGTAAAAGGTACTCAGAATATTTTCGCCATTGGCGATATTGCCGTTCAAACCAGCGATCCTAATT
>JBBRFY010000161.1:0-10795 GCA_038241205.1 Cytophagales bacterium | reverse complement strand
GAAAATTGACATTTGTTAACAGATGAACGCGTGGCAACCTGACTTTTTGCCTTTACAAGTGGAGCTTGACAGCAAACCAGTACTTCGAAAACTTGCTGCTGCGCATCGTGCCTTAGCAGAACTTAAAGGTATTGCTTCAACCATCCCCAATCAGATTATTCTGATCAACACTCTAACGCTACAAGAAGCAAAAGACAGTTCTGCTATTGAAAACATCATTACAACAGATGATGAGCTTTTTCAATCTGTATTAAATCTCGAAGGACTTCAATCTACTGCAATTAAAGAAGTTCAGAATTATGCGATAGCGTTAAAGCATGGTTTTAATTTGGTAACGAAGAATGGATTACTAACCAACAATCAGATTCTGGAAATTCAGAAAACACTTGAACTTAATGAGGCAGGTTATAGAAAATTGCCAGGAACTCAATTAAAAAGTGCGCAGACTGGAGAAATTGTTTATTCGCCACCTCAGGATTACAATACTATAGTAAGTCTGATGAACAATTTGGAGCAGTATATAAATGACGATTCGCTAAGTGATGAAGATTGTCTTATTAAAATGGCGGTTATTCATTTTCAGTTTGAAAGTATTCATCCTTTTTATGATGGGAATGGTCGCACCGGTAGAATCATTAATATTCTTTATCTCGTTCAGAAACAATTATTACATCTCCCAATTTTATATCTAAGTCGTTATATTATTAGACACAAGGCAGATTACTACAGATTGTTGCAACGAGTACGCGATGAGGGTGATTGGGGAAGTTGGATTATTTATATGCTTACAGCCGTTGAACAAACGGCTATAGAAACGTTGCACCTGATAATCGCAATGAAGGAATTAATGATGCAATACAAACATAGAATTAGAAAGGAATATAAATTTTATAGTCAGGATTTACTGAACAATCTGTTTAAACATCCCTATACAAAAATAGAATTTCTGCAATCGGACTTGGGCATAAGTCGAATTACTGCAGCTAATTACCTTAACCAACTAGCAGCCGATGGATTTTTGGAAAAAAAGAAAATGGGTACAGCCAATTATTATATTAACCAATCGCTTTATCAGTTATTTGTTAACAATAGAGAGATAAAAAATTAGCATTAAAGAATATGCAACAAAGAAGATTAGGAAGAACAAACTTTAATGTAAGTGAAGTAGGCTACGGCATGTGGGGAATGGTGGGCTGGAAGGGTTCTGAGAAATCGGAGATTGATGAGGCACTGGGTCGTGCCATCGAATTAGGTTGTAATTTTTTTGACACGGCATGGGCGTATGGCGATGGGGCAAGCGAAGTGATCCTTGGCAAACTGATGCGTCAATATGCGGGCAAGCAGTTTCACTTTGCCACCAAAATTCCGGCAAAGAATTTTACATGGCCATCGAAACCATCGTTTACGATTGATGAATGTTTTCCGGCTTCTCATATTGTTGAATACACCGAAAAGAGTTTAAAAAATTTAAGAGTTGATCGTATCGACCTTCAGCAGTTTCATGTTTGGGAAGATAGCTGGGCTGATAAAGACGAATGGAAAACGGCTGTTGATAAATTAAAGAAAGAAGGTAAGGTGCTCCATTTTGGTGTTAGTGTTAATCGATGGGAGCCTGATAATGTTTTGAATACCTTAAAGACAGGGCTGATTGATACCGTTCAGGTGATCTATAATATTTTTGATCAGGCACCCGAAGACAATCTCTTTCCGCTTTGCAAAAAACTAGACATCGGTATTATCGCCCGTGTTCCGTTCGATGAAGGAACTTTAACAGGCACCTTAACAAAAGATACCGTATTCCCGAAAGGCGATTGGCGTGCTACCTATTTTGTTCCTGAGAACTTGATTCCCAGTGTTGAACGTGCCGATGATTTAAAACCGCTTGTTCCGTCACGCATGTCGATGGCACAAATGGCGCTTAAATTTATTCTGAGTAATGATGACGTTCATACCATTATACCGGGCATGCGCAAAGTGCGCAACGTAGAAGCCAACATGGCGACAAGCGATGGAAAAAAACTAAGTGATGAATTATTGAAAGAACTAAAGGATCATCGTTGGGATAGAATGCCAACAGAGTGGTCGCAGTAAGCGCTTCAGCGAAAAAAATACCAATATACTTTCCCGCTGATAATACAGATCGAATCCACGCAGATCACACGGATCAATACCGAGCCTATGCAGATACTCATCATCTTGCATACACAGATCAGCGAAATCTGCGTGCATTTTTAATCAGCGCGATCAGCGGGAAAAAATACGCTATAATTTTCCGCATATGACGACTTAGAATATCGACAGATGATACCATTAATTCTTACGTTGATCCAGATACTGAATACTATATCTGCATAAAATAAAAAGTGCCACGAGGGAGCAAAAGGTTATGGAGCACCCGTTGCTCAACCAGAAGCAGACTGGATTGTGAGTTTTACAGAGTGGCTGACTGAATGCTGTAAAAGACTGACGCACCGCTCCAATTCGCCTGACATTGTGGCATTTTAATCTCATAAAATCCCCTTGGCATAACCATTGAAGAGGGGACTCTGCTTATAAAACCAAGAAACTTAACACTAACAATATCATGGGAAAAATAATTGGAATAGACTTAGGAACTACCAACTCGTGCGTAGCCGTAATGGAAGGCAACGAGCCGGTAGTAATTGCAAATAGCGAAGGCAGAAGAACAACGCCTTCAATCGTTGGGTTCTTGGATAATGGAAAAGGCGAGCGTAAAGTAGGTGACCCTGCAAAACGTCAAGCCATTACCAACCCAATCAATACAGTTTCTTCAATCAAGCGCTTCATGGGTAAGAAGTTTGATGAAGTATCGGGTGAAAAGAAAATGGTTTCCTATCAGGCTGAAGCAGGTAATAACAACACGGTGCGGGTACGCATTGGTGATCGTCTGTATACACCTCAGGAAATCTCGGCTATGATTCTTCAGAAAATGAAGAGCACAGCGGAAGACTATTTAGGTACTACAGTAACTGAAGCGGTTATCACCGTTCCTGCATATTTCAATGATGCAGAGCGGCAGGCAACAAAAGAAGCGGGGCAAATTGCAGGTCTTGATGTGAAGCGTATTATCAACGAGCCAACAGCCGCAGCGTTAGCATACGGTTTAGATAAGAAGAACGCAGACATGAAAATCGCGGTGTACGACTTAGGTGGTGGTACGTTCGATATTTCTGTTCTTGAATTGGGTGATGGTGTGTTCGAAGTAAAATCAACCAACGGTGATGTTCACCTAGGTGGTGATGATTTCGATTTGCGCATCATGAACTGGCTTGCGGATGAA
Source organism: Cytophagales bacterium (assembly GCA_038241205.1). GTDB lineage: Bacteria > Bacteroidota > Bacteroidia > Cytophagales > Cyclobacteriaceae > Chryseolinea. The sequence continues at coordinate 7,494 of JBBRFY010000161.1, read as the reverse complement.
TTTAAAAATGAAGAAGGAATAGATTTGCGTAAAGATCCGATGGCGCTTCAGCGTTTGAAAGAAGCTTCTGAGAAAGCAAAGATTGAATTATCGAGTTCAATGGAAACAGAAGTAAACTTACCGTATGTAACATCAGTAGAGGGTGTGCCAAAGCACTTGGTAAAAAAATTATCGCGCGCAAAGTTTGAGCAATTGGTTGATGATTTAGTAAAGAGAACACTAGAGCCTTGTCGCAAGGCAGTTGAAGATTCTGGTTTTTCTGTTTCTCAAATTGATGAAATTATATTGGTAGGAGGATCAACACGTATTCCACGCATCGTTGAAGAAGTGGAAAAATTCTTTGGAAAGAAAGCATCGAAAGGTGTCAACCCAGATGAAGTGGTTGCCATTGGTGCGGCAATTCAAGGAGGTGTATTAACGGGTGAAGTAAAAGACGTTCTCTTGTTAGATGTAACACCACTTTCATTAGGTATCGAAACGCTTGGAGGAGTGTTCACAAGATTGATCGAATCGAACACTACTATTCCTTCTAAAAAATCAGAAGTGTTCTCAACCGCATCAGACAATCAGCCTTCTGTAGAAATACATGTGTTGCAAGGTGAGCGTCAGATGGCGAAAGATAACCGTACTATTGGCCGATTCCATTTAGATGGAATTCCACCATCACAACGTGGTGTGCCACAAGTGGAAGTAACGTTTGATATTGACGCGAACGGTATTCTTCACGTATCAGCCAAAGATAAAGGCACAGGTAAAGAGCAGAAAATTAGAATTGAAGCATCATCTGGACTGACGGATGCAGAAATTCAAAAGATGAAGCAAGAAGCTCAGGCCAATGCAGATTCCGATAAGAAAGAAAGAGATCGTGTTGAAAAAATCAACCAAGCTGATTCTTTGATTTTTCAAACTGAAAAACAATTGAAAGAGTATGGTGATAAACTTTCAGAAGGAAATAAAAGCGCAATCAATAGTGCGTATGAAAAGTTAAAGGCTGCACATCAGGCGCAAGATGCGTCAGGTATCGATACAGCGATGGAAGCGCTTAACAATGCATGGCAAGGAGCTGCTTCTGAAATGTATAATGCGACAGGAGCAACGGGAGGTGAAGCACCAACTGGCAATGCTGGTGGCGCTGGTAATTCTTCTGATGGAGACAATGTATCGGATGTTGAGTATGAAGAAGTAAATGACAATAAGAAATAATGTATTGTTAAGATAGTTTAAAAATAGCCCTCGCATTTCGAGGGCTATTTTTTTGCGTCTTATTTTTGGCTGGGCTAATCTTAATTCGTTACAGTAAAGTGATCACCAATACCTTTCATGGTGATAATTTCAATAGAAGAATCCTATTTATATAATCACGCAGCGTAGTGATGAACACATCAAGATTCTGCTAATTGAAAAACGACTTATGATGATATGACATTAGCAAAGTTGTGATTGAATTGACGTGCAGACTTAGAATTGATTTACATTTGAAAAGCGTCAGTGGCGTATTGACGCACATTAGAATTCTTTGTAAAAATCATTATGCGAATATTACCTTTATTACTCATGCTAAGCATTGGTGTCACTGCACAATACATCCCTAAGTTTGATGTTCAGGGGCATCGCGGAGCACGGGGTCTTCGACCGGAAAATACAATCCCTGCATTTTTATTAGCGCTGGATTCTGGTGTAACAACCCTAGAGTTAGATGTGGTGATTACAAAAGATAAACAAGTTGTTGTTTCTCACGAACCTTGGATGTCGCCATCCATTTGTCTTGATCCCTTTGGAAACCCAATTCCTGATAAGAGCGAGAAGAAATTCAATATTTATCAGATGACATATGCTGACGTGAAAGAATTTGATTGCGGATCGAAAGGCAATGAAAAATTTCCGGAGCAACAGAAAATGAAAACGGTGAAGCCACTGTTGAGTGATGTTATTACCGCAGTAGACATTCATACAAAGAATTATACTCAGTATGAAGTAGATTATAATATAGAAATTAAAAGTTCTCCGGACGGTGATGGTAAGTTTCATCCTTCAGTAGAAGAGTATTCTGATATTGTCTATAACCTTTTAGATCAATACCTGCCGTTGGATCGAATCGTGATTCAATCATTTGATTTTCGCGTGTTGAAATATTGGCACAAAAAATATCCTGAAATCAGATTGGCTATGTTAGTCGAAAACTTGAAATCTATAGAAGCAAATTTGGGCGAACTTGGATTTAATCCTTCTATTTACAGCCCATATTATAAATTGATGTCAAAAGAAAAAGTGGATTATCTTCATCAGCGAAAAATCAGAGTTATTCCTTGGACGGTGAATGACGTTTCGGAAATGCTATCCATGAAGGTTATGGGTGCAGATGGATTTATTACGGACTATCCTGATCGTGCACGGAAAATTAAATACACGCTGAACATCAAGCGATAACGCCAATCAGTTCGAACAAAAAGTCAGTCTGCGTTAAATTCTAACAATCGAATTCATTATCCTTGCGAAAAATTTATCAAGCATGAATAAAAAGTATGACGTTTATGGTATAGGGAATGCCCTTGTTGATATTGTAACAGAAGTAGATGACGACTTCTTCGCAAAAAATGAGGTAGAAAAGGGAGTAATGACTTTGGTCGATGAAAATCGCCAACATCTTTTAATGAAGGCAATCGACATGAAGAAAAGTAAAATGTCGTGTGGAGGATCAGCTGGAAATTCCATGATCGCTGTCAGTCAATTTGGAGGTAAAAGTTTTTACTCATGTCTTGTTGCAAAAGATGAGTTAGGACAATTTTTTCTAGAAGATTTAAAACGCAATGGTGTTGACACCAACTTAAAATACGAAAATTTGTCGGAAGGTATTTCAGGCAAATGTTTGGTAATGACGAGCCCGGATGCTGAACGTACCATGAATACCTTTCTTGGTGTAAGTTCATTTTTGTCGCCAGAGCAGGTTGATGAAGATGCCATTAAAAATTCTTCCTACATATATTTAGAGGGATATCTGGTGGCAAGTCCTAAAGGATTAGACGCAATGAAGGAAGCGAAGCGTCTGGCCGAGAAGAATAAGGTATCGGTTGCCTTAACTTTTTCAGATCCAAGCATGGTAAAATACTTTTCAACCCAGATGCAGGAAATCGTAGGCGCAAGCGTAGATCTCCTGTTTTGCAATGAGGAAGAGGCTATGATTTTTACCGGAACGGAAACAATTGGTGAAGCCCGCGGAAAACTGAAGGAAGTTGCAAAGCGTTTTGCAATTACTTTGGGGGCAAATGGAGCATTGATTTTTGATGGAGATACCTTTATTAATATAGAGCCTTATAAAGTAAGAGCAATTGATACAAATGGGGCAGGTGATATGTTTTCCGGAGCATTTTTATATGCAATCTGCCATGGACATAGCTATGCAGAAGCTGGAAAATTAGCTTCATTGGCGTCTTCCCGGGTAGTTTCTCAGTTTGGCCCGAGGCTTGAGCCAAGTCAGACAAAACAGGTATTTGCGGACTTGATTTCATAAGGATCAGGGAAAAACAGGCAAATCAGTATAGCTAAAGTTGTAAATCCAAAAAAACCTAAGCATCTTTGCAGCCCTTAAAATTTAAGGTAAACGGATATCATTATGAAACGTACATTCCAACCTTCACGCACAAAAAGAAAGAATAAGCACGGTTTCCGCCAAAGAATGGCAACAGCCAACGGTCGCAGAATTATTGCGAATCGCAGAAAAAACGGCCGCAAGAAGCTTACTGTTTCTAGCGAAAAGACTTTAAAGCATAAATAATCCCTTTCGGGGCTTTCATTTCCCTGAAGGAGATTGATTAATTCAGCCTCATGGGGGAATTTACATTCCGAAAGGAAGAAAAAATTACGAAAGAAAAAAGTATACAGGAACTCTTCACCAAGGGTTCCTCTTTTTATTTATTCCCATTCAAGGTTTTTTTTATGCCAAATCCTGATCCGGAATCAGCATTCCATCAGGTTTTAATCTCAGTCTCCAAACGTAATTTTAAAAGAGCAGTTGACCGCAATTTGATAAAGCGAAGAATGCGCGAAGCGTATCGGCTTAATAAGAACCTTTTACCTGCTGATCGTAAATTACATATCGCTTATATTTATAGTGTCAAGGAGATTTTGCCTTCTAAGCAAATTCACGAGCGATTGGTAAAGACTTTTAAGCGTCTAGTAAATGCAGCGTAAATTAAAATGGTCAGTTATTCTTTTTGCAATCCTGCTAACCAGTTTTGCTTTTCGAAAACCCGTAGAGAGGTATTTCGACATTGCTAAAAGCCTTGATATTTTCGCCACTGTTTTCAAAGAGTTAAATGCATATTATGTTGATGATATAGAGCCACAAAAACTTATTCGAAAAGGTATCGACCGAATGCTGGAGTCACTCGATCCGTACACCAATTATATTCCAGAAGAAGACATAGAATCTTTTCGCATAAGCACTACCGGTCAGTATGGCGGTGTTGGCGCATTGATTGGAATTGTTCAGAAAAAAGTTTTAATAACGCATCCGTATAGAGATTTTCCAGCTTTTAAAGCGGGCATAAAGGTTGGAGATGAAATTATTTCTGTCGATGGAATATCGACCCAGGGCAAATCGACATCTGAGATGAGTTCAATGCTAAAAGGTCAACCTAAAACTGATGTTGAAGTAAAAATTAAAAGATATGGAGAGAAAGAAAATATTGTGTTCAATATTAAAAGAGAAAAAATAAGTTTAAGTAATCTGGTATATAAAGGTCTAGTTTCATCTGATGTTGGCTACATAAGGCTAGACGATTTTACCCCAGGTGCTTCACGAGAAGTTTCAGATGCAGTTATCGAATTGAAGAAGAAAGGTGCAACAAAAATAATTCTTGATCTGCGCCATAATCCTGGCGGTCTGCTTCATGAAGCAGTTAATTTAGTTAGTTTGTTTATTGAGAAAGGACATGAAGTTGTCTCAACTAAAGGTAAAATCGATAGCGGGAATAAATCGTACACAACATTGAATATTCCGATAGACACCACAATTCCTTTGGTCGTTTTAGTTGGTGAAGGAAGCGCCTCTGCTTCTGAGATTGTAGCAGGATCTTTACAAGATTATGATCGCGCTGTGCTGATAGGCAACCGAACTTTTGGAAAAGGATTGGTACAAACTACACGGCAACTTGCTTACAATGCTCAATTAAAGGTAACAACAGCAAAGTATTTTATTCCAAGTGGCCGATGTATTCAAGCGCTGGACTATACTCACCGAAAAGATGATGGTTCAGTAAATCGCGTGGCAGATTCTCTAAAAATTGAATTTAAAACCAGAGCAGGCAGAAAAGTCTTTGATGGTGGAGGTCTCGATCCGGATGTGATGATGGAGGATGAATATTTAGGAACAATAACTTCCGCACTTCTCTCTGAAGGTTTGATCTTTGAGTTTGCAACATTTTATTGTTCAGAGAATCCGACAAAGCCTGAGCTAAAGACTTTTCAATTATCAGATCAGACGTATGAAAAATTCTTAAAATTTCTTCACGAGAAAAAGTTTTCCTACACGACAGTTCTGGATAAAAGCACAAAGCAGTTATTTGACGCTGCAAAACGCGAACGATTTTATACGGAACTTGAGCCTGAGTTAAGGAACCTGAAATTAAAAATAGACAAAGGTAAATCATCAGACCTCCTTCGGTTTAAATCAGAAATTATGCAGGCACTCGAATCTGAAATTGCTTTTCATTATGAACTGAATGAAGGGCAAGCTGAATTTTCTTTACGTAACGACAAAGGCGTGATTGAGGCTCAAAAATTATTAAACAATAAATCAGCGTTCAACAAAATCCTAGTTCAGAAATAATGTCCTTGATTTTATCTTTAGAAACTTCAACCTCAGTTTGTTCTGTTGCAATTTTTCGAGGAAAGGAACTACTCACATCAATGGAAGTTCACATCGAACAATCTCACGCGTCTAAATTAGCTGTGCTTGTTGAGGAGACAAGAAAGTTTGCAGCCATTGAATTGAGTAACCTTAGTGCCATCGCGATTTCTTTGGGACCTGGTTCATATACCGGCTTGCGCATAGGTACGTCTACAGCAAAAGGCCTTTGTTATGCTTTAGATATTCCGCTTATTTCAATTAATACATTGGAGGTATTAGCACATCAAATGGGGAGTCTGAATCTTAACAACTCACTTCTTTGCCCGATGATTGACGCGAGAAGAATGGAGGTGTATTGCCTTTTAACCGATGGTAAATTAAAGGTGATATATCCAACGAAAGCAAAAATTATTGATAAGAATGCTTTCTTTGACTTGTTGGAACTTCATCCAATTGTTTTTTTTGGAAATGGTTCAGCAAAGTGTAAAAATGTAATTACTCATCGCAATGCATTTTTTATTAATGATATATATCCATCAGCAAAGCAAGTAGGTATAATGGCATATCATAAATTCTTGAATAATGAAACTGAAGATATAAGTAAGACAGTGCCGTTCTATTTGAAAGAATTTTTAATTAAAAAGCCTGCTGAGAACAAAATTGCCTAATACTTATGTTGAAGAATTATGGATGGAGAAGACCAAATAATAAATAAGGTTTCAAATAGCGCACTGATTTCTTTTGATCTGGAAGCATATTATCAACCTGGTGAGCGTGTTGTCATAGATATTGCCGATCAATTATATGAAGGAATTATTTTGAAGGAGAAAGATTTTCGATCGTTTATAAAGACTCACGACTGGTCTGCTTATCAAAATAAATTTGTAGCCATCACATGTTCTGCAGATGCCATCGTGCCCACGTGGGCTTATATGTTAGTTGCAATTGCTTTGAATCCGTATTCAAAAGAGGTAGTATTCGGAACAATTTCTGATTTAGAGATCGAAATTTTTCGAAAAGCGCTTCAAAAAGTTAATTGGATCAATTTTAAAAATGGCAAAGTTGTAATAAAGGGTTGTAGTAAAGTTGATGTTCCGGCATGTATTTATGTTGAAGTAACAAATCAATTAATGAAATATGTTAATAGTTTGATGTTCGGAGAGCCATGTAGCACTGTTCCGTTATATAAAAAGACAATAATTAAGAACATTTGAGTCTAATCATAACCTCTTAGTAATCAGGTATCCAGATTAAACGAGAAAGTTTCTAATGACCTGTATGAAATATTATCTACTAAATCTCATTATAATTTTTTTGCACTTCATGATACTTCCAGTACATTTGAAGCCCTTTTGCAAGTAGAGCATTCGGAAAAATATTTTGAAATAGTTGTTGTAAAGTAGTTTTAGTTATTCTACCTTTGCACTCCGAAATTTTAGAAACAGATGTTGATCAGCAGGATCTTCGTTCTCACAAGTTGAAAAACTTCATTTAATCTTTAGAGATTAAAACGTTCTTTGAATGAATGGATTGATAGCGGACCCAGTCCTTTTTTGTAGTGATACGAGAGAGAGATTGAAGTTAATACTAGAGATGGTATGAAATAAATTTGAGAGCATACAGGCAATCAGACACACAATGTAGCG
>JBBRFY010000160.1:0-11075 GCA_038241205.1 Cytophagales bacterium | reverse complement strand
TACTTCTAATGTCTCGCGTTTGTAGCGTTTACATTTACACGTTTCGCAGGGTACTTGCACATCTGGAAGAATTTCCTTTTCTATTAATCGAAGTCCTGCACCTTCGCAGGTTTCACATCTTCCTCATTTTACATTGAAAGAAAAACGACCGGTTTTGTATCCTCTTATTTTTGCTTCCGGAAGGTGCGCGAACAAATCGCGTATGTCTGTAAACGCACCCGTGTACGTTGCCGGATTGGAGCGCGGTGTTCTACCAATTGGTGATTGATCTACCTCTATTACCTTATCTAAAAGTTCAATTCCTTTCACACTCTTGTGCTCAAGTGGTTCTGTTCTCGAATTATAAAAATGTCTGTTCAGTATCGGGAAAAGTGTTTCATGAATGAGTGTTGACTTTCCACTTCCTGAAACTCCTGTAATGCACGTAAGTGTGGCCAGCGGAATTTGCAGGTCCACGTTTTTCAAATTATTTCCATTCGCTCCGCTTAACGAAATCTTTTCGCCTGTTCCTTTTCTACGTTCACCAGAAGTGATAATTCCAATCTTACCACTAAGGTATTTTGATGTTGTGCCATCTCCCTTTAAAAAAGCTGCAGGCTCTCCTTCGGCCACCACATGTCCTCCGTGTCTTCCTGCACCAGGGCCGATATCTAAAATGTAATCTGACTCGAGCATCATGTCTTTGTCGTGCTCAACTACAATCACTGAGTTACCAAGGTCGCGAAGATCTTTCAACGCCTTAATAAGCTTAACATTATCGCGAGCATGCAGACCAATGCTCGGCTCATCTAAAATGTAAAGCACGCCTACGAGTTGCGTACCTATTTGGGTGGCCAATCGAATACGTTGTGACTCGCCTCCACTCAACGTTCTAATCGGACGATTAAGATTTAAATAATCTAATCCAACATCTAACAAAAAACCAATGCGCTTTCTTATTTCCTTTAATACTTCAACGGCAATAATGCGTTGCTTTTCATTGAGGCGATTCTCTAATCCCTCAAACCATTTTTTCAATGCAACAATATCAAGCACTGCCAATTCAGCAATGTTTTTATTGTCAAGTTTAAAGTGAAGTGACTCTTTCTTCAATCGCGCACCGTTACACTCCGGGCAAATTTTAATTACAGTAAAATCTTCAACCCATTTCTTCAAGGCTTCCGATCCTTCATCGCGTTGCTTCTCTAAAAAATTTATGATGCCTTCAAATTTTGTGTTCCACTCTGTGCCCGGATACTTTACCGAAGGAACTGCTACTGGCTCATCATCACCATACAACAATCCATGAAGTACTTCTTTTGGAATATCTTTTATAGGAGTACTTAATGTTACCTTATGTCGTTTTAGAATCGCTTCAATCTTTTTGAAAATCCAGATGTCGCGATATTCACCGAGAGGTAAAATTCCTCCGCGACTAATGCTCAATTTTTTATCAGGTATAACAGACTGCTCGGTAATCTCTTCTATCTGTCCGAGCCCATTGCAGGTTGGGCAAGCACCGTACGGTGAGTTAAATGAAAAACTATTGGGAGCAGGTTCGTCATACGCCAATCCCGTTTTTGGATCCATCAAAAATTTAGAGAAGTGATGCACATTTCCATTTTCTTCCATGGCCATGATTACACCTTTACCCTCTTTCAATGCTTTGTTGATTGACTGCCCTATACGCGCACGGTCATTTGCATCGGCCACAATACGATCGACCACAACTTCAATGTCATGAATTTTATATCGATCCAATTGCATCTTGGCAGATATCTCTTGTAACTCTCCATCCACACGCACTTTTGTAAAGCCAGACTTTCTTACTTGTACAAACAATTCACGATAGTGACCTTTCCTTCCTTTTATTATAGGAGCAAGCAGTATTAATTTTTTGTTGTTGAAATTTTGAAGCAACGAATCCAAAATCTGATCTTCTGATTGGCGGATCATTCGTTCGCCTGTTAAGTAAGAGAATGCTTCTCCCGCTCGCGCAAACAACAAGCGCATGAAATCATAAATCTCGGTAACCGTGCCTACTGTCGATCTAGGATTGCGTGAGGTTGTTTTTTGTTCAATAGAAATTACAGGGCTCAGTCCATTAATCTTATCGACATCTGGCCGCTCCAGGTTTCCCATAAAGCTTCTGGCATAAGCCGAAAAACTTTCCATGTATCTGCGTTGACCTTCTGCATAAATGGTATCAAATGCCAGAGAAGATTTTCCGCTTCCGCTGATGCCAGTAATGACCACCAATTTGTTTCGGGGGAAACTGACGCTGATATTTTTGAGATTATGCTCGCGGGCACCTATTACTTCAATATATTCATGACCTGTGTGGTCTATAACTTTCTTCACTGCTGTTGCTTTGGCCATGCCGGGATAATAAGTAGGAATACAAAAATGGAACCCTAATTGTTTCCACACAAATGAAATACATTAATTGTAACATCTATTTCACTTCGCTCGTCATGAATGCCTATGAACTCCATTATCGACAGCCTTAAACGGTTCAGCTTTTTCAAACTTGCCGTAATCTACCTACGATACTTCTACAGGAATTTTCTAGGACGGAGTCAGTTTATTGCCGGCTCATTACTAATAACACAGCGATTTGCCACAGTGGGCGCCATGCTGCTTTTACCAATCATCTTGAACGTCTTTATGATTACGCATTCCATAGACTTTGGCACAGGAACTCCGGGCATAACAACCCTTTTGTTATTGGGGACAATGTTCCTGCTGGTTTGGGATTATAAAAAGTGGATAATCTTATTCCGAAAGGATCACCAAATAAAATTAGATCTTACACAAAAACCAGAGGATACTTTTATGACGCACCCAATTTGGATCATTGTAGGAGTAATTTTTATCGCCTTAACGTTTGCGGGTTGGCTGTTGCCTATTAAAAATATAATGGTGTTAGGAATTTGTTTGATCGGCACAGGAATCGTCCCGCTGGTCTTTATGCTAATCCGACATCGGCATGTTAATGCGAAGGTTTAACATTGGAGAATTGATAATACCTTTCCCTTCAAACCCGCTGATACTTATTTTCTGACCATTCAAATCCAAAAACTTCTTTTGTCTGTGGATCTACCATCCAATATTCTTTCACACCTAAACGTTCGTACAATTCGTTTTTCTTTATGAGGTTGTAATCTTTATTACGGGGTGAAATAACTTCTACTATACGAATCAATTTAAGAATTTGAAAATTTTACGATGAGGTAATTTGTTTACGTTCATCATCAAATTTTCAAATCAACTCATTTTCAAATTATCGATTAACCATTAACACTTAACCTACAACGATCTCAAGGCATTTCCTTACCCATCACCACCTTCAACATCTCAAACCAATCTTGCCGATCCATTTGTATGTCGATGGCTTTTGCACTTTCGATGATGCGCTCAGGTTTTGTAGTTCCTATCACCGGAAAAATATTCGAAGGATGGCGTAGTAGCCATGCCAATGAAAGCTGAGCATCTGTTGCGTTATACTGTTTTGCTTTCGAAAACAAATCTCCTTTATTTTCACTCACCAACTTACCTCCACCCAAAGGCGACCACGCCATAGGCGAAACTTTGTGTTTCATCAAAACATCGAGGCTCCCATCAAACAATGGATCAATACACGATAGTGAAACTTCAAGTTGATTCGTAACAAGAGGAAACGCCATGTGGGCTTGCAACATTTCAAATTGAGTTGCTGTAAAATTCGAAACACCAAAGTGCAATACCTTTCCGCTTTGCTTCAACAATCCAAATGCCTCTGCAACTTCTGTTGGATTTAATAATGGATCAGGGCGATGAATCAATAACAAATCGATATGATCTGTATTGAGCATCTTCAAAGAATTTTCTGCTGCCCAAACAATATGTTCTTTAGAAGTATCATAATGTTTCACCCACGTATTCGGGCGCTTTGCTGAATTGAATTTGATGCCACACTTTGTCACCAACTCCATTTGATTTCGTAGAGAAAGATTTTTTCGCAACACATTACCGAAAATCTCTTCGTTGCTATGATCACCATAAATATCGGCATGATCAAATGTGGTAATACCAACCGATAGCGAAGCACCAATTAATTTTTCGATTTCTGTTTCAGGTAAATCCCATCGCCATGCTCCACTTATAATGCGTGAAAGTTTTGGTCCGGTTTCGTAAAGCGTGCTGTGTTCCATTTATAAAATATGTAGGTGATTAAAACTTTAATGAAATGATACATACCAGATTGCTATTTTTTATGTGATCCTCAGCGTCTTCGTGCCTTTGAGGCAAAATTAAGTGAACTTGTTTTCGCCACGAAGATGCAAGGGAAACACAAAGGTCTATAGTTTACAGAATAATCGAATCGATCACTTCTTGTGCTGCTCGTTCGGAAGAAAGTAATGCTCCGTTAATTGTGCCGGCATCGCCAGTAATATCTGTTGCCTCTCCGGCAAAGAAAAGTTTTTTATCTAAAGGTATTGCAAGGTTGACGCGATCTTGATTCGTGCCTCCACTTTTTACATACGATGCTCCTCCTTTTATGAACGTCTCTTTTGTCCAGTCTTGAATAACCGTAACCGGATTAGTATCGTCATCTCTTCGAATATTCAGCGTTGCTTTTCCACCAAAAATAGAATCCAACTCTGCTAAAATAACCGGTATCATTCCGCTTCCAAGTGCAGAAAGTTCTTCTGCTTTCGATCCGGCAATTGTAATGTTTAATGTTTTCGTAGTTTGGCTTCTGCCAATACCTGTATTGAAATATTCTGGCGCTTGAATTCCTCCATATAAAAACTCAGAATTAGCACCCCAAAAATTTACCTTGAATTCAAATACCAAGCGAACGCACGCATCCATTCCCATCCGCGAAAGCGAAGTTGTTTTCGTTGATGGAAGTGAAGGTGAAAATACTATGCCACTGGTTTTGAGTATAGACAAAGGAACAGCAACAATTACCTTATCGACTTCTTGCGTGAAGGGCGCACTATTTTTTAAACCGGTGAGGATAATTTTATCACCAGCGTAATTTATACTTTGTATAATAGTATTCAATTCTACTTGCGGCACAATGGCGCTGAATCTTGAATTGAGCGCATCTTCCATCGGGTTCTGCTTTAACGTAAGTTGCGTTTCGTTTCGCGTGCGCAATGTTGCCGCTTCGCTCAATGCCGTAATTCCAAGTCTATCGTTTGATGTTCCATAACGGTTGCCCAGCCATGAATTAAGAATCGCATACATGCGAGAATTGATAGATTGATTTTGAATGGCTTGCTGTACAGATACATTGCCTCCGGAATACGAAGCAAGATTATCCACAAAATTTTTTGCGGCAATAAAATCGGCATCGATGCTGGCGGCTGTTCCTTCTGCGAAAGCGTTATCTAAAAAATAATTATCTATGCCCAACGTACTTGATTCGATAGTTGGAATTTTTAGTTCGCTAATAATCTTTGCCCAACTTGAGTCGCTACCCAAAACTCGTTCGGCACCAAGCTCAGTAGGGAAATCGTTGTTCGGAAAATTAGTTGGGTCAAACAAAAGCGAATCGGTTGGAAGATCTGACTGACGCAAATTTTTTATCCTTCCACCAACACGACCCGATGCTTCGAATACTTTTACGGATATTCCTTTCGCTTTTAAAATATCGGCTACCGCCAAACCTGCAGCACCCGCACCAATAATGCCGACCACGCCATCATAATCAATTGCGGGCTTGGGTTCAAAATCGTTGCATGAACTTAGCCACGTGGGCAACAGTAATCCTGCGGAAGCTCCGAAACCAATTTGCTGTAATGCTTTTCTTCTCTGCACCGTTTTTTATTTTTGTGAAAGATAAGTATCGTTCGAATTTTAGGAAAATATAAACGATTTTCGACAGATGAATGCATTTGATAGACCTCAAATAAAAAAAGTAGCGATTATTGGCCCGGAGTGTACTGGTAAATCGGAGCTTTCTAAGTTTTTAGCAAAACATTTCGATACTGCATATGTTCCGGAATATGCGCGCGCATACCTTGATCGATTGGTCCATCCATACGTTGAAAGTGATTTGGTAAAAATTGCCAACGGGCAATTGCGCCTGGAGTATGAAAATGAGCGCGACAGTAAAAGGGTAATGATTTGTGATACAAATTTGTATGTTATTAAAATTTGGAGCGAGTTTAAGTTTGGCTCATGCGATGAAGAGATTCTTGAAAACATTGCAACGCGGCAATATGATCTGTATTTACTTACCTATGTCGATCTGCCGTGGCAGGATGATCCTCAACGCGAGCATCCTGACAAGCGTGAAGAACTGTATCAGCTTTATTTAAAAGAAATGAAAAATCAGTCGACACCCTTTGTTGAAATAAAAGGTGAACGAGAACAACGCAGAAAAACGGCTGTTGAGGCAATAGACAAAATGTTGCTAACCGAACATGCCTGAAGAAAAAGATTTTTCAGTGAGCGGTCCGTACGCTTCACTTAAGCTCAAAGATTTCAGACTATTTATTCTTGCACGCACGTGTGTCGTGTTGGCAACGCAAATACAAGCAACAATTGTTGGGTGGCAGGTATATGAAATTACGCACGATGCGCTTTCACTTGGGTTGATCGGAATGGCGGAAGCGATCCCTGCCATTACAGTATCACTTTATGCTGGGCATGTTGTCGATATAATAGAGCGCAAGAAAATTCTTCTCGTTACGGTTTCTATTTTATTAATTTGTTCCATATCACTTTTATTCTTTACTACTTCACCTGGAAATTTTTTTCTGAATTATGGTGCCATTCCTATTTATTCCGTAATTTTTGTTAGTGGTATTGCGCGCGGATTTTTATCGCCCGCCAATTTTTCTTTTATGCCGCAGCTTGTTCCGCGCCACCTTTATGCAAATGCGGTTTCGTTAAACAGTACCTTCTGGCAAGCCTCCTCTATTGGCGGACCAATGCTGGCCGGTTTTATTTATGCGGCTTACGGCATCACTACTTCTTATATGGTCGATGTAATATTGGTAACAGCAGGATTGTTTTTCTATTTCTCTCTGCCGAAAAAAACGTTACCGCCTTCCTCGGAAGAACAAGGTATTGTTGAAAAAATTAAAGCCGGACTTAAATTCGTTTTCAAAAATGAAATAGTACTCAGCGCCATTACATTAGATTTATTCGCAGTGCTTTTTGGTGGTGCCGTTGCGCTACTTCCCATTTTTGCTGCTGAGATTTTAAAAGTCGGCCCACAAGGTTTAGGCGTGTTACGCGCTGCACCAGGTGTTGGCGCGGTGCTTATGGCATTGTACCTAACACATAATCCGATTCAGAAAAACATAGGTAATATTTTATTGATATCGGTTGCAGGCTTTGGTCTTTGCATGATTGGCTTCGGTTTGTCTTCAAACTTCTGGCTATCGTTAGTGATTCTTATGTTGAGTGGTGGCTTTGATAGTGTAAGCGTAATTGTGCGTAGCACGTTAATCCATACACAAACTCCAGAGAATATGAAAGGTCGTGTGTCGGCAGTGAATAGTATTTTTATTGGTTCTTCAAATGAGATAGGTATGTTTGAGTCTGGTGTAACCGCCCGATTAATGGGCGTAATACCTTCCGTTATTTTTGGTGGCTGCATGACGCTACTTGTTGTTGGTGTTACCAGTCGCGTTTCAAAAGCGTTAAGATTGTTGCAACGCGTTCAATAAATTTTAAAAAAAATTCTATGGAAATATCAATAAACACGCCTGCACTTTTATTCCCTGCTATTACATTATTGATGCTTGCGTATACGAATCGATTTCTTGCAATGGCGTCATTGATTCGAAATCTGCACCTGAAATACAAACAAGTACAAGAAGATCGTGAAAAAATTCGCGCTCAAATAAATAATTTAAGAAGAAGATTGATGTTGGTAAAATACATGCAGGCCAGCGGCATTATTAGTTTTTTCTTTTGTGTGCTCTGCATGTTTACATTTTATGTGGAACGTACCTCTTGGGCTTTTGGTACTTTTGGTTTGAGCTTATTGTTTCTACTGCTTTCGCTGGGACTTTCGTTAAATGAAATTTTTATCAGCACCCGCGCGCTTGAAATTGAATTAAAGGATATGGCGGAAGAATAGTTTTGAAGTTCGAAGTTAAAAGTCAGTTGTGCAGTTGGAAGTGATTAGCCATGGATTAAAATGGAAAGATCTTATATCTTATCTTGTGAAAAAATAACTTTCATGCTCTGATTTAAATAAATCAAAAACACGTTTATGGCAAATACCTATTCACAACTTAATGTTCATTGCGTATTTGCAGTGAAGGATCGGGAAAATAGTATTACAAAAGATTTCCGAGATGAATTACATCGCTTTATGTCTGGTGTTCTAAAAAATGACGGCTCGTTTCCCTTGGCCGTAAATGGTTGGCTGGATCATGTTCATGTATTTTTCGAATTGCCCGCCACCATGAGTGTATCAGATCAAATGAGAATGTTAAAAGCCAGCTCTTCAAAATGGATTAACGATAATAAGTTTACAAAAGGAAAATTTCAGTGGCAGGAAGGTTACGGAGCGTTTTCGTATTCCAGATCTCAGCGACATTCTGTAATAGAATATATTTTTAAGCAAGAAGAACATCACAAAGTCAAAACATTTCGGGAAGAATATTTAGACCTGTTGAAAAAATTTGAAATTCCTTTTGACGAAAATTATGTGTTTGAATTTTTTGATTGAGATTAAACCATCAAAGAAAATTAATAGAAAAACATAAAATCCCGTAGGGGTGACCATCCTTCTACCTAAAATTGAAAATTGAATAAAACAGAAAATGCAAATGCATCAAAGAAAAAATAAGGCCGTCCCGATGGGACTTTATTTTTGCGGTGTCATCATAGAGCTACCATAAGGACGTTCCTCCGGAACTTTTAAATGCAAAAATTCCGTAAAACAAAATCCCGTAGGGATGACCTTACGGTAGAAAAATAGAAACGCAAAATCCCGTAGGGATGACCTTACGGTAGCCGAGAAAATTAATAGAAACATAAAATCCCGTAGGGATGACCTTATGGTGGCCGTTAAAGTTTCGTCTTATCTAATTCTGGTATACGATCAAAAAGTTTAATTGCCTGTAATAAAATTTCATTGGTCTCATTCATTACCGGATAAAATCCTTCGTTGTTCCAAATCTTTCGTGCGATTTGCGCTTTAATATGAATCTGAAAAAGTTTTTTACGAAGCGCTAAATCTTTACGATCTGGCTTCACACTATTGCGTTCGCCTACCTTTACTAAATCACTTAACATTTGATCGCTCACCACAAATTTGTTTAGGTAATTTTCAAAACCGTTTTTTTCTAGTTCTGTTTTGTTTTTTCCCGCGTAAGCGAAAGTGTATTCCTGAATGGAGGTAGAGGTGTAGAGCGCGTTCAAATAATGACTATTCAATGTGGTATCAAGCGGAACAAAATAATCGGGCATAATGCCACCGCCACCATACACCGTACGGCCATTTTGTGTTTTGTATTTCAAAGAGTCGTTAAACTTAATGCTATCGGCATGAAAGAACTCGCCATGATTATAGCGGCTTATAATGTCTTGTCCGTATGCATCATCATCTTCATATGGTTTTTGAATCGATCGTCCGCTTGGTGTATAATAGCGCGAAATGGTGAGGCGAAGTTCTGAACCATCACTTAAATCGAATGGCGATTGAACAAGACCTTTACCAAAACTTCTTCTGCCAACAACTAATGCACGATCATTATCTTGCAACGCGCCAGCTAAAATTTCTGATGCTGAAGCACTGCCCTCATTAACCAAAATTATTAGGTCGCCTTTTTCAAATTCACCCTTTGCTGTTGACATCGCATCCGAATCGTATTTCTTATCCTTGCCATGTGTGAAAACAATTTTTTTGTTGGCTTCCAAAAAATCATCGGCCATATCGATGGCAATGTTCATATAGCCGCCTGGGTTTCCTTGAAGATCGAGCACAAGTTTTTTCATGCCTTTCTCTTTTAATTTTTTAAGCGATTGCTGAAATTCATCATAAGTGGTGGCCGCAAATCGATTTACCTTAATGTATCCGGTTTCGGCACTTACCATATACGCAACATCAACTGAGAATTGAGGTATCTTATCGCGAATGATGGTGTAATCAATTTCTTTATTCTGACGAAGCATCGTAACCTTTACTTTTGATCCTTTAGGACCTTTTAATGCTCTCATCACATCGGGTGATGTTACGCCTACACCTGCCAAAAGTTTATCGTCTACGCTAATAATCTTGTCACCCGATTGAATGCCGAGCGCTTCAGAAGGGCCTCCACTTAATGGAGAAACAACGGTGATCGTATCATTAAAAATATTGAACTCAATACCGATACCTTCAAAGTTTCCACGAAGATCTTCGTTCGCGGCAAGCCGGTCTGATGCCGGTATATAAGTAGAGTGTGGATCTAATTTGTTCAGCATGGTTTGGATTGCCTCATCCACCAACTTGCTGGTGTTCACCGTATCAACATAGTCATCCTGCAATTGCGTTAGGACATCCCGCAGTTTTTGAACGTCTTTGTTCACTTCTCCCGAACTTCTCTTTGTATTGAAATTTCCTCCAATAAAAATTCCGGCTGCCAAGCCCAGACAAAGCACTAAAGGTAATTTTATTTGATAATTTGAATTTTCTCTCTCACTCATAAAGCAACATTAGTGAATCTATAACGAAGGGCGAAAATAATAGTTAGAATGAAAATTAGCGTGATTGAATTGAGAAAGAACGAAGTAAAGCAAAACGAAGTGCAAATAATCGTACATCGTAACCCTTACTTTGTATTTCGATTTACTTTATATTTACCTGCAGCATGAACCGGGAAGCATTAAAAGATAGGCGTATTTCAGATTTGGTGGATGAAAATTACATCCGTGCTTATGTGTTGTTCTATTTTGGCATTCACTTCTATGAATATTCCAGCTTTACTTTAACACAGGTGTGCGAGCAGCGCGGGTTAAAAGTTTCTACCGTGGTTAGTGAACTGGAGTCTCCGGTTCATTTGCAAGAAGCAGATCTTCCACTGGTTTCGTATCCCATCGATCTTATTATTGAATATCTGAAGCACGCTCATTTTCTTTTCATTAAACATAAGCTC
>JBBRFY010000159.1:0-11264 GCA_038241205.1 Cytophagales bacterium | reverse complement strand
AAAGCATACTGGACAGAAACTGGAAAAGAAAACCATGTTTGTTTTTCTTTTCCTGTAGTTTTATAATCAATCAAATTTTGAGGATCAGTAGGGTCACTTCCTTTTGAATAATCAAATTTGCTTACCTTATTCTCATAGTTAAAAGACTTCAATTGAAGATTGAGTTCTGCACTAAGAACAAGATTTTTTCGAATTGGAAACTCGCCAACAAAACCACTTTGAAACGCAATGCCTGTTTTATATTTACTAACCCCATCATTTGAAGGTAGGTAGCTTTTTACATTTGGTTGGGTGGCGTTTGCTCCGACTTTTGCACCAATACGATAAATTGGTTCAGTGCGAAACGTTCTATACAATGCAATAAATTCTGCAGGATCATCTTTTAAGTTTACCTCGAAGTAATGGTCGGTTTGAAGAAGACTTAACATTGCGTTATCCGCTTTCTCTGGCTCTTCTAAATAAATGTAGGTTAAGGTAAGAAGTTTGTATGCTTCAACTTTTTCCTGCTTATTAAACTTACTTAAAAAACTTTCCAAGATAGAAGGTATTTCATGCAACCTACCTTGTTCATACGTTGCTCGCGCAAGACGTAACGTTTGCGCACCAGAGGTTAGTTGTGCATAACTTGTTGCGGATAAAAACAAAAGCAACAGCGCTGGTAAAAGTCTTTTCATTCTTTTTTATTTATTGTTAACAGCAAGATCGGCACACGTTTGTTCATACGGCAAGTCATCACCAACATACGTTTCCCATTCGTCCTTACTCATATTTCGTTTCACATCGCCACATAAAATAGTGGCCATGCTTGGAATTTTTGTTGGCCAAGCATGAATGGTATGCTCAACGCCCTTTATTGTTTCGGTAGAACTATGAATGCTGGCCAGAAGTTGCTCATCGTCTGGCGTAAACGCAACACTCCAAACCCAATCGCGATGGTCGCTTAATTTAATCGGCTGTTCTTTTAGACGATTCATATTCCAAAGGCGAACGGTCTTGTCTTTACTTGCTGTGGCCATAAATGTTCCGGCATGGTTAAACTGAATCTCCTCAATAGACGATTCGTGACCCGGCAGATTACGAATTACTAATCCAGTTTGGTAGTCATAAATTTTTAGCATCCCAGTATTATCGCCCACAATAATGGTTCTGCCCTGAGGCGCAATGGTAACAGAAGTTAAATGCTTGCCTAAGTCTTTTATTTCTGTAACCGCGAAGTCGTTTTGGATATCCCAAATGTACAAGCTTCCATTTTCCCCTGCACCGGCCAGTTTTTTTCCATCGTCACTCAGATCAATCGCGTTAATTTTTACAGGTGCTTTTATAACTTCTTTGCTTGTTGATAAATCCGAATATTTAATGCTCTTTCCTGAATTATCGCGCGCGTAAAATCCTTTGTTATCTGGTGTGAAGTTAACATTTTCGATAGCATAGGTATAACCTTTTATTTTCTTAGGTGCGGCTTTTAAATCATTTAAGTTATACAGCTCAACATAGTTGCTGGTTTCGTTGCTTTGAAATAATCCTGCAGCTGCAAGCCAATTTCCATCCGGACTAATCGAAATAGAATAGTATTGATAGTTCGTGCTGCTAACAATCACTTCCGATTTCCACTGGTTATTCTCTTCCGTCCAGCGGATGATTTTACCATCGCTTCCGCCAGAGAAAATTTGATTGGCTGATGGGCGCGTAACTAAAGTTCGCGCGGCACCTCGTTCGTGTGCTTCTAAACTTTTTGTTAGTGGATCGTTATTTATTTTTAATGCAGCATATAAACCATTGTAGATGTCATTATCATAAATATATCCCTGGTATTGAGTATTGAATTTATAGGCTTGCTGTGCGATGAGTGCTTCCTGTTCAGGATCGGTAAGCTCTTTCGATTTTACAGCCATCGATTTTGCAATTGCAAGGTAGCGTTGCCGTTGTGCATCGGCAGCATTCTTAATAGCACTGGCTTCTTGCTTCTTCGCCTCGATCGCATTTCGATTTGCCTCATCGGCATTTAATCTTGCAGTTAAAGCATTTCGCTTTGCTTCATCCGCATTCTTCTTCGCTAACAATTCATTTTGCTGCGCCAAAAGTTTTGCTTCAGCTTCGGCTTCTTGGGCAGCAACCGCAGCATCTCTGTCTCTTTGAGCAGCCTCTTTTGCAGCGGTGGCTTCATCACGCGATTTTTCAGCATCTTTTTGCAAGCCTACAGCACGTGCTTTTTCTGCTTCTGCGGCCAACGTTGCAACATCAGCTTGTGATTTTTGATAGAGCGCAAACACCAAAAACAAAATGGATATAATAGCAGCGCCTCCCATTACAATACCAAACGTACGCGCTCGCTTCAGTTTGTTTTTCTGCTCTTGCTCTTTAATGCGTTGTTCAGTTTCCCATTCTTTCTTAGAGTATTCCAGAAAGATCAACGTACGCTCGAATGCAGGATGGTAGCGTTGTCCCCAAACCAAAGTTGGTTTATGTTTCGCTTGCCAGTTCAACGCTAATTGTAAATCGGGTGGACGCCATAACCCAGCTTTCCCTACTTGATACATCGAAGCAGCTTCTGCAATGCGCGTGTACATTTGCACAGCATCGCCTTCATCATCAACCCAATTCTTTAATCGAACCCAAATGCGCATCAAGCTTTCGTGCGAGATGTCAATCATGGATTTTGACGTTATGCGAACTCCGTGTGCCGGTGTCAACAACGATCGGCCGGGCGCGCGAAATTTATTTACAACATCAATTACATCTTCTTCAGAAACATTGGCTATTGCCGCGATTTCATTCAGTTTCGTTGGTCTTCGAATGCCAAAGTTTTCGCCACGCTTTTCTGTAATGGCTTTGAATAATATTTCGCAAATAAGTTTTTGATCTTCGCTTAATTCATCAAACGCTTCATTCGCATGCATCGACAATGCCTCTGACATGGTGCCGATGGCTTCGTAATGTTTTAAGTCAACCGCTTCTTCTTCCACATCACGATAGGAAGACCAATAACTCCACGTGCGCATAAGCGCGTGCTGAAGAATGGGAAGTTGATCTGGATTATCACCAAGATCATTTAACAGTTGTTGAATTAACCTTGGCGCTATTCTGGCACCACCAACGGCAACGGGTCCTTCAATGGCATTGCGTTTTTGATCGCGTGTTAATTGCGGTATAAGGTAATGACTGTCGTTTATTTTTCTAGTGAGCTCTGGAAACTGTGCGCAATCGCCAATAAAATCAGAGCGCATAGTGATGGCGATGTAGATTGGAGCATCGGGATAATTCACCGCTTCCATCAATAAGTTTACAAACGCTAATGTTTCGTTTATGGAATTAGTATCGTGACTATCTTTAAAGCGAAAGAGTTCTTCAAACTGATCGACTAACACAAGGTAATTTACATCGGTATCTTTGCGGGTTTGCTCAATGGCTTCCACTAATCCCAATGAACTACTGCGCAGCAAGGTCGAAAAGATAGTGCGTCTTATTTTCTTTTCTTCCGTTTCGGACGCAAGGTATTCAGGATTATTTTTTAAAAGCGCTTCTGCAAGGTTATCAATAGGGCCACCCCCTGGCCGTGTAACAATTACCTCCCAATTCGGACTCGCATCGGTGAGAAATCCACCATACAAAATGGGCATAACACCACAATATATAAAGGAAGATTTACCACTTCCTGACGGACCAATTACACCAACAAACCGACTCTTCGAAAGTTTGAGGAGTACTTCATCACTCTGACCTTCACGACCAAAAAATAAATGACTTTCATCAATATTAAATGGGCGAAGACCTGGGAAGGGGTTGACCGTTTGAACTACATTTTCATCAATGACTTGACTCATGATTTTAATTAGGCATTAAATTCTTTTAAAAAAGATTTCAGCGATTCAATCGATGATGTTGCATCACCTTCTACCACTCTTAAATTATGACTTCGAAAGCTTTCACTATTCAAGTTCGACCCGATGGTTGTAAAAATAGCTTTGGCAACAATTGGTTTTTTTCGTCCAAAGCCGGGAGCTTTTAATAAGTCGAGTGCTTTCATGCGCACCCACTGCTCATTTACATTACCTTTATAAATAATTGCACCGTCAAGGTTTTTCAAATTGTCGATGTGTTGTTTACGCAACTCCAATAACTCGCCTTCATAATCGGGCATTAAAACATTGAAGCCCGATTTCTCCATTACCTCAATAAGTGGTTTTACTGCAGCGCGATCTACCTTGTCGTGCATCATATAAATTGAATGTCCGCTGCTTTCAGCAATTGGTTTTTTTTCTCTGGCATCCAACAACTCTTCGCGCATAATATTTTTAAAATCTTCGAGTGAAGTCTGTAAAATGTCTGCACCTTCCTGCACTTCTGCATCACGCTTAATATTTTCAATAAATGCTTTTTGTTTTTCGCTGGCGAGCATAAGGTTGGGAGAGATCCAAACCAACCTACCAAATTCTTCTTTGTTTGCTTTTGCCTGAATGCTTTTTTCTGCTGCCAGTTTGTTTTGAATGTCTACGATAGAACGATCTGAGCCTTCCGGAATTTCTCCATACGCACTGCCAATTAAATGAATAGACAACGCGGACTCGTCTAATTCTTTCTGCACCGCTCGCTCTAAATCATGTGCATTGGCGGGCAAAGTTTGATTGGGTAGAACCTGATAACCATGCCGTAGTAATTCGCGCTTAATGATGTTGCGTTGTACAGAAAGATCGTGACCTGTTTCTGCCAGATAAATAGTTTTACGTTTGTAAATATTTTTTACTTCCGTGGTTGATGCATCATCTTTTAAATGGAGCAGACTTTCATAAATATCATAGGCTAGATCCACCATCTTCATCCAATATTGCCTTTCTGCCTCGGTGCTGAAATAATCGGTGTATTCTTTTGTTTCGCCAGAGTCAGGATCAAGCTGATACATATCATAGCCAATTAAATCGCGCAAGCGTGGGGGTTGCTCGTGTGTGCTTAACGGAGTTTTTAAAACTTTAAATGCCCGATTTTTCTTTTTGGATGTTGATTCTACCGCTTTGTAAAATGACTCAACATGATCTAAACATTTACCTGATTCAATAAATTCTTTTGATAATATGGCAACCAAAACACCAACGTTATCAAGATTTGGCGAAACTAAGTTATCATAATCAGCTTTGATCATTACGTTTGGTTTCGCGCCCAACACTTGCGTAAGCATCAGCTCCAGAAATTTTTTGAATTGCGAAACCCAACCCAATTCGTTCTTCGAATTCGTTTCATTATCGCGGTCGGCAAAGGCAATCAATACATCAATTTCAAATATCATGAGGTGGTTATTGTTAGTTATGAATAGTGTTTATTTTCTTCTGTAATATTTTTGATAAGGCCTTGAACAAGTTCATGATGATTGGCCATTACAAAATAGAAATCCATTAAGTTAATCTTAAAGACGATGGAGCGTTCTGTTGCTTCAATGGAATTTGCCCGAACGACCGGGCCGTTCTGAAAGAGATCGCCATAAACATCTCCCTTTTTTAATACATTAATAATTTCTTGATCATGTTTAAGATGTACTTCTCCATGTGCCACAATAAAGATGGGCGTATTATGGTCATCAGGATTGAATTTAGAATTTTCATGATACTCCAGATCGAGCGTAACGATCTTATCAGCCAGATCGCTTAGTAAAACACCATGAATATTTTTGAAGAGATGGGTCTGTTTAATAAACATTACCATTTCAATTCCAAGAAAAAATCCGTCATCTAATCCATCCAGCAATTGATTCTTTTCAATGGATGAGTCCATGAATTTCTTATCGCGTTGTGGTATTCGCTCACCAATGGCATCGTATGCTTTTTGATCTTTATTGTAGATAACCCATGCCGCAGTTTCTTGCAATACCTTATCGGTATTAAAAACCTGAGCGATCAATCCCCGGCTTATTCTAAAATCATGAATGAAGGCAGCGGCATGAACAGCACATGCTTTCGTCCAGCGGTTGTTCTGATTAAAATCGCGATTAAGAATATAGTTTATAACCTGAATGGGATTATAGTTTTCGCGCGGAAAATAAATTTGAAGAAGTTTTAACTTTTCTGGCGTTTCGATGTCATCTAAAATCGGTACAAGCTTTGGCTTTAATTCGGAGTCAATAAATAAATCCAACAATTCCATCGCGAAAGCAATATTATCCGGATCACCGGTTTCAATATTTTCGCGTACCAGTTGAATGGATTCCGGATCGTACAATAAGGATAACAACAAGGTAATTTGATCGTAGTTTTCAGCTACCTCTTCCGTTAGTGCTTCTCGTAAATAATACAACTCAGTTGTTTTCGGTAATTCGTGAAGCGCAGCCAAATTCCAAATGGTTTTGCTCATCTCGGCATCAAGCAAATCAATAACATGACGTGCTTCTCTGCCTTGCGCCTGATAATGGATGTATCGAAGTGAATACAAAATTTGTTTTACAATTCGCTTATCGGGATAATCCGCTTTTTTCCATAACAATTGCAAAGCATATCGACCGCCAATGCGACCCATGATCTGCACAATGCGTAACATAACCGTATCAGTTTGTCCACTTTTATGGAACGCGGATTCTAATGTGGGAAGAACAGATTCACCGGCCTCTCGCAATGATGATGCAGCAAGATGACCATACGATGGCGAGTTGAGAAGTTCAATTAAGACAGGCCATGTTTCTTGGCGCTTTACTTTGCGTGCTGTAAACAATGCTTCGAAACGTACTTTCGGATCTACATCACGAAGGAGTTCAAGCAAAATAAAAATGGTGCGCGCACTAATAAGCTTTCGCAAAAGCTTGGCAGATAAAATTCGATCGGCTTGTCGAACCGACTTACTGAGTTTAAGTAATTTTTCGGGAGAGATAGAAAGTAAATCACTGTCTTCCGAATCGGAATTGGCTTTTTCGGCTAACGATCTAATCTCTGATTTTTTTCCTTCGCTTTTAAGTTCTAACGTTTTAATCTTCTCTTCCGCAAATACTTTGATGGCCGAGGAAGAACTAGTTGCTAATCGAATAACAGAATTTTCGAAGAGCGCGGGTTCGAGTTTCTCCATCAGTTTCAAACCGTAAATTACCTTATCTTCGGTTGTTGCATTTACCTCATTCTCTAAAACTGTTTTAATGGTATATTGCTTTTCTGCAAGTTGACTGGTCTTGCTTTTGTTTTTTACCAACGTATTTTCAAGCGTTTGCTTATAGCTTGCATGCATTTTGTTGGCCACCAAAAACCAAATAAAAATTATAGGTAGTGTAAAGAGCGTGATGTAAATAAGATCAAAGACATCAACATTGGTAATGAGAATGATTAAACCACCGGCAAGCACACTGGCGAATGCTGTAACTAATCCTTCAATTTTGGTTTGAACATCTATGCGTATGCTTCCTTCAATAGGAAGAAGATAGAATTTAAAAGTAGGGTTATCAAGTGCTTCTTTTAAAGAGCTTGCGAATAATCGCGTTGCCGCTATAATGATAAAGAAGAATATCAAATACGGATCGCCAGCCGAGTAACCAAATATAGATCCTAATATAAGAGCCGTTAACGTAAAGAAGCCCAGAAGAATAGGACTTACTAATAAAGCCACGCGCATTCCGAACGCATGATGAATTCGATCGGTGGCAAAGACATCGAATATAAATCCGAACATAACAATGGCCAACTCAAAGTAACTGATGAATTTTGTAAGTCCTTCTGGATCAGTATAAATAAGTGTGGTTACGTTTAGAAATGAATAGTTTATAAAACTTAAAGCAACCGTTGAGAGAATAACAAACAAAGACATGAACAAAATGTATCGGCTCTGGAAAAATTCTTTAACCGTTAATTTTTTATACTGAATTTTTTCCTGTGCAAAGCTTCGTGCTTTGGCAAGATAGGAGAAGGCCAGAATGATGAAGAGAAAGGTAAATACAATAATGCTAACAAGGCTTATTGTATAAAGCGTTACGGTATCAACACCTTTTAATGACAGAAATAATGGAATAGAAAAAAAGGCAATAAACGATGCGATCATTGCACCTTGATCTACCGGACCTACTAATCTTTTTGATTGCTTTAGATTAAACAATCTTGCGAACGTGCCCCAAAAAACGAGATAGGTAATAAAGGTAAACGGTATAAGTAATGTAAAGCCTAGAAAGAATATCGTATTTGGGTCGCTGAAATATCTCTGGCCAAATTCTATAAAGCCGGTTAGTAAGGTAATGATGCCGAGGCTTGCAACGCCTAATACTGGGAACGGTATTCTGTTTTGAAAAAAATTATAAACCACCGTGGCCATTACGCCAAATATTCCAGAGTATAATAAAGCCTTCGGTAGTTCAGTACCTTCATCAAAATGTTCTAAGAACAGAGATTGTGAGGCCACGCTGAAGGTGGCCAGAAACACGCCCATGAAAAAACTCATGGCTAAAAGGAGTGTCACGCGACCACCTTCTGCCGGCTGAGCATCTAATAGTCGCAGTAAAAATTTCTTCATAGTTCGATCCTGATACCCTAAAATTCGATAGAAATCAATTTATATCCTATAAAGTGGTGTAATTTTGGTGTGAATAAATTCTGAGATACAATTTTTCCTTGCGAATGTGGCTTCACATTCGCATAATCTCAAAAGTTAAGTTGATAAAACGCGCTTGTACCATTACGATGAATAATGAATAAACACATAGTATAGATTCTTTGTAGTATTGAAAATTAAAACAATTGTGATATGATTAAAAAGACATATTTATTCAGTCTGGCGCTATTGCTTTCGGTTTCTGCGCTCTTGGCACAGAGCAAATTGCTTACGGATGCTGAATATTATTTTAGTGTGAAGAGCTATGATCAAGCGCTACCAAAATTTTTAGAAGTAATACAAGGGGGCGATAAAAGCGCGCTTATTCAGTATAAGGTAGGCGTGTGTTATGAAAAAATGTTCGATCTGGGCGATCAGGTAAAAGCCATTCCTTTTTTTGAAAATGCGCTTCAAAACGGAAAGGACATACCGATTAGTTTACATTATGATTTGGGCATGCTGTATTTAAAAGATGAAAACATTCAAAAAGCACAAGCCAGTTTTCTAAAATTTAAAGAGCTAAGCAACAAAGCTGATAAGAAGGCAATGCAGCAGGCCGATGATGCGATTAAAACGTGCCACAATGCACAAATACTTATGTCGGTACCTCGCAATTATACCGTTCATAACTTTGGCGACAATATAAATACAAAATACACTGAATATAATCCTGTAGTATCTGCCGATGAAAGTGTGATGGCGTTCACAGCGTTACGTCCCAATACCGGCAAGACCCGCACGGGCGACAAATTTATTGAACAGATTTATATTACCTATAATAAAGGCACTTGGTCTGAGCCAACCGCTGTTGGTGTTGCTCACGATTATAACGTGGGCACAGCGGGTATCTCTCCCGATGGCATGAAGATGCTCATCTTCATGGGTGGTGCTTCTGATCCTGGAAGTTTATTTCAAATTAACAAGACGGGTGAAACATGGTCGAAGCCGAGTTTGATTACGCCCAGTATCAATACTCCAAAATATTTGGAATCAACGGCCAGCATAACGCCTGATGGAAAGACTATTTATTTCGCAAGCGATCGCCTGGGTGGCCTTGGTGGTTTGGATATTTACAAAACCCAAATGACAGCATCCGGAAGTTGGAGCCAACCGCTAAACATGGGGCCGGAAATTAATTCTAAAGCAGATGAAGATGCGCCCTTTATTCATCCCGATCAAAAGACGCTGTTCTTCACTTCCAACGGGCATAATTCAATGGGCGGTCGCGATATTTTTGTATCACGATTAGTGAACGATAAATGGACATCGCCAGAAAACATGGGATATCCTGTGAACACCACTGCCAACGACAATTACTTTACGTTGATTGCTGATGGAACTCGCGCCTATTTTTCTTCCGATCGCAAAGGTGGAAAAGGTGGCCAGGATATTTATTACCTCGATATGCCTGCGGAGTCATCTAATATTCCGTTAACCATGATTAAGGGAAAAATTTTAAATGGCGAAACAGGTAAACCAATTCCAACGAAAATTTATTTAATTGATAACGACACGAATAAGAAACTTGACTTTGTCTATGATCCTGATCCGGCCACCGGGAATTACCTTATCATTCTTCCGCCTGCAAAGAATTATGATATGGTTATTGAGTCAGAAGGATTCTTGCCGTACACGTTGAACATCAATGTTCCAAATCAATCGTACTTCTATGAATTGTATCAGCAAATTTTCTTGCGCACCATCAAGCAATTTGACGTTGTAGTAGGACAAGAAGTTCAAGTAAAGAATGCATTTTATGATACCGACACAGATGTAAAAACCGATTTGCGTAAAACACACGAATCGCAATTGGTGAAAAGTGGTGATGTTGATGTGTATGATATGATGCTCGATTTAATGTCGGCACCAGACGAGGAAGGTATCAAGTATTTGGTAGGCCTTATCGAAATGAAAGATCCAATAGAGGATGTGAATTTCAACGAAAAAGAAAACTCAAAAATTGAAACTGCTGTAAGAACGTATTATTATGATGAAAGCGATGAAAGTAAATTCGAGCAAAAAAAGTTTGAAGACAAAAATATTTTCTCGCTCCCAACCTTTAAGGTAACCGAAGAAGCGAAGAAGCAAAAAGAACTCGCTTCTAAAAAAGCTATCTATGATAGGGCAGCACTCACAAAATTTGTGAAGATATATTTTGATGCTGGTAAGAGTGATTTAAAATCGCAATACAATGTGCAATTGGATGCTGTATTAGCCGAGCTCAATAAATCTGCTGACCTAGGAATTGAAATTTCCGGTTTCGCTTCCGCGGAAGGGTCAGAACAATTTAATAGGGAAATTTCTAACAAACGCGCCATTGCCGTATTGGATTACATTAATCATAAAGGTATTGTGCGAAGAAGAATTGTAGCCAAAGGATATGGTGCAACGAAAGACCAAACCTCTAGTAAAGAAGAAGGAAGAAGGGTAGAGGTAAGAGTGGTTGAGTTGATTGCCAATTAAACAGAAAATTATCGCCACGAATGCACGAATGAAATTCAAAAAACTATTCGTGCATTTGTGGCGTATGTTTTTTTGGAACAAGTAGAGAACTGTCCCCATAGCTTAGGAAACGGTAATCATTGTCTAGCGCTGTTGTATAAACCTTTCTCCAATCATCACCAATAAATGCTGAGACCAAAACAATTAAGGTAGAACCGGGTTGGTGGAAGTTTGTGATCAGCGCATCGCATACTTTAAATTCATAGCCCGGCATAATGTAG
>JBBRFY010000158.1:0-11285 GCA_038241205.1 Cytophagales bacterium | reverse complement strand
TTCTTTTCTCATGCTCTGCCACTAATCGAATCTCATCAGCCAGTTTTAAAATAGCTCTTGAATTTTCTGATAGTTGAAGGCTTTGTTTGAACATTTCCTTTTTCATTTCAGATATTTCTCCTTTCATAAGAGAAACCTCTCCTGTCAATTTATCTTGACCCCTTACCACTTCTATCACCTGATCAGTTAGCCTGTCTTGCCCCCTAACCATTTCAGCCAAAAGTTCTACTATTCTATCTTCATTTTTCATAACGTAATCATTTAGATTGTTTCATGAAATTAATAACTCGCTCCAATCCTTCTACTAACTGATCGACTTCTTTCATGGTATTATAAATAGCAAACGATGCACGCACTGTGCCTTCAATTCCAAAGCGATCCATGAGAGGTTGTGTGCAATGATGTCCTGTTCGCACAGCGATACCACGCGCATCTAACATCTGCCCAATATCGAAGGGATGAATTCCATCGACCGTAAACGATACTACACCAACTTTCTCCTGTGCAGTACCTATCAATTTTACGCCTCTTAACGCAGAAATTTTTTCAGTTGCATAAACCAAAAGAGACTGCTCGTGCGCTGCAATATTCTCTCTGCCATGTTCAAGAATAAAATCCATTGCAAATTTAAAAGCTATCACATCACCAATGTTTGGTGTGCCCGCTTCAAATTTATACGGAAGATCATTATAGGTAGTTTTTTCAAACGTTACGTCTTTTATCATTTCGCCACCACCGTGGTAAGGAGGCATCTTCTCTAATAATTCTTTCTTTCCGAAAAGAATTCCGACACCTGTCGGTCCATACATTTTGTGTGCGGAGAGACAATAGAAATCACAATCCAGATTCTGAACATCAATTTCCAAATGAGATCCTGCTTGTGCTCCATCAATAAGCACGACTGATCCTGCGAGGTGCGCTAATGCAATAATTTCTTTAATGGGATTGATCGTGCCTAAACTATTTGATGCATGATTAACGGAAACCACTTTTGTTTTAGCGGAAAGTAATTCCTTATACGCTTCCATATCAAGTTCACCGTCATCCGTTACTGGAATGACTTTGATTTTTGCTTTTCTTTCCTCAGCAATAATTTGCCACGGAACAATATTAGAATGGTGTTCTAATCCTGAAAGAACAATCTCATCGCCTTCATTCAAAAAAGCACGACCATACGATGATGCAACAAGGTTAATACCTTCTGTTACACCTCTGGTGAAAATAATTTCTTGTTCCGAAGATGCATTTATAAATTTCTGCGCAGTATGACGCGTTTCTTCAAACGCTTTTGTTGCCTTCTCCGCTAACGTATGAATGCCGCGATGAATGTTTGCATTGTAACCTTTGTAATAATCAACGAGTGCATTGATTACACTCAATGGCTTTTGCGATGTGGCTGCATTATCAAGGTAAACCAAATTACGACCATTTACCTGTTGGTGAAGAATGGGAAATTCGTTTCTTATTTTCTCAACATCAATAAGTATAGAAAGGGTCGTTGCGTTGCTCATCTTAAAAGTCTTTATGTAGTCTTTCGCTGATAATTTGATCTAAATAATTTTTGATAGCCGGATGCTTTACAGAGTCCAGCAACTCTCCTGCAAATGCATAGAGCATCATGGCTTGCGAAGTTTCTTTGCTAATACCACGCGATCGCAAATAAAATAATGCCTCCTCATCCAATTCGCCCGAAGTACATCCATGAGAGCACTTCACATCATCAGCCCAAATTTCCAACTGCGGTTTTGTGTTTATACCGGCATTATCGGTAAGCAAAATATTTTTGTTCGATTGAAAAGCATTGGTCTTCTGTGCTTGCGGACGCACATAAATCTTTCCGTTAAAAATACCTTTAGAACTTCCATCCATAATACCTTTGTACAATTCATTACTAAACGAATTGGGTTTGCGATGATCGACAACGGTATGATTGTCTGTCAATGTATCGTTCTCTAAAAGATATAATCCATACATGTGCGACTCAATATTTTCACCATCGAGCGTGAGGTGCAAATTGTTTCGAATCAATTTTCCGCTAAGGGAGAAGGTAAATGTATTCACGCGACTTGAATCGCTTTGATAAATCTGTGTCAATCCATATTGAAAACGGTTATTCAAATCGTTCTGAATAGCGTAAAGATTTAACTCAGCATTCTTCGCTACTACAGCTTCTGTAACAGCGTTAGAAAAATGATTGCTCTTCTCAACAGAATCGTATTTTTCTACTATCGATACCGAACTACCTTCCTCTAAAATAATCAAATTGCGATTATGAGAAATGACTTGACCATTGCTTGCATCGTGAATGTGATAGACTACAATTGGCGTTTCAACTTTTGAATTCGCAGGAACGTGAACAAACAATCCACTGCGCCAAGCAGCGGTGTTCCAATTCGCAAATGCATCTGTTTTAAGATCAATATATTTTGAAATATGCGCAAGCACAACTTCTGATTTCTTTTCAACAGCTTCTTCTAAACTGAGAATTGAGATTTCAGTTTCAGAAGATATAATAGATGAACGTTCTTTTGAGAATAATCCGTTTACAAAAAAAACAACATTTGCTTCCAATGTAGGAATAGCAAATTGATCGATATTGGTAATCTCCGACTTTTGGTTCGCTAATTTGAAATCAAAATTCTTTTCAAGCAAACGCGTTATTGGCGTGTGTTTAAATTCTTCCTGTTTGGCTGATGGCAAACCCAACTTTTGAAATTGAGCCAAAGCATCATTGCGCTGATCTTTCAATATTGGAAATTGATTTACGCTAGATTGAATTACCGCAGCAATATCTAACACACTATTTTTTTCGATGGCTATTGCGCTCATAATTCTACCGCTACTTCGTCCTTTATCCAATCGTATCCTTTCGCTTCCAGTTCAAGCGCCAAATCTTTTGTGCCCGACTTCACGATTTTACCTTTATACAACACGTGAACGTAATCTGGAACAATGTAATCTAGCAAACGCTGATAGTGCGTTACCACAATCACAGCATTCGATTTGTTACGCAGTTTGTTTACACCATTCGATACAATTTTAAGTGCATCAATATCAAGACCTGAATCGGTCTCATCTAAAATAGCCAGCTTGGGCTCGAGCATCGCCATTTGAAAAATTTCATTACGTTTCTTTTCGCCACCAGAAAATCCTTCATTCAATGAACGGCTTAATAACGATTGATCAATTTCAACTAACTTCATTCGTTCTTTCATCAAGCCCAAAAACGAAACGGCATCGAGTGACTGCAATCCACGATGTGCGCGAATTTGATTCACAGCCGTCTTCATAAAATTGATCGTGCTTACGCCAGGTATTTCAATCGGATATTGAAAAGCTAAAAAAACACCTTCACGTGCTCTCACTTCCGGAGCCATTTCCAACAAATTTTTACCAAGAAATTCAACTTCACCTTCTGTTACTTCATATTCCTCACGACCAGCCAATACAGAAGCCAATGTACTCTTACCCGAACCGTTAGGTCCCATAATAGCATGTACTTCTCCCGGTTTTATTTCAAGGTTTATTCCATTTAGAATTTGATTATCACCAATCTTCGCTTGTAAATTCTTTATACTTAACATTTTTTCTAGTTTCAAGTTCTGAGCTCAAAGTTCAAAGTTCAAAGTTCATGGTTTAACCTTGAACTTGGAACCTGAAACCTTGAACTAATTTGTTATCCTACACTACCTTCTAAAGTCAACGCTAATAATTTCTGTGCCTCCACAGCAAACTCCATAGGTAATTGATTCAATACTTCTTTGGCGTATCCATTTACAATCAATGCTACTGCTGATTCTTCATCAATACCTCTTTGCAAACAATAGAAGATTTGATCCTCTCCTATTTTTGATGTTGTTGCTTCGTGCTCGATTCGTGCCGAACTATTTTCAACATCAATGTAAGGGAAGGTATGTGCACCACATTGATCTCCCATAAGAAGGGAATCGCACTGCGAAAAATTTCTTGCATTGCTGGCGCGCTTCATAATATGAACCTGACCGCGATAACTATTTTGTGAATGACCTGCCGAAATACCTTTCGATACAATTCTCGACTTGGTGTTCTTACCGATGTGAATCATCTTCGTTCCGGTATCCGCCTGCTGATAATTGTTTGTTACAGCAACCGAATAAAATTCACCCATTGAATTATCTCCTTTCAAAATACAAGAAGGATATTTCCACGTGATAGCAGAACCAGTTTCTACTTGCGTCCACGAAATTTTTGAGTTATCACCAAAGCATAATCCACGCTTGGTTACGAAATTGTAAATTCCACCTTTACCATTCTTATCACCAGGATACCAGTTTTGAACAGTAGAATATTTTACTTGCGCATCTTTCATCGCATAGATTTCAACAACAGCAGCATGCAATTGATTTTCATCGCGCATTGGCGCAGTACATCCTTCAAGGTAACTTACATAAGAGCCTTCATCCGCAACGATCAATGTTCTTTCGAATTGACCGGTATTGGCAGCGTTAATCCGGAAATACGTTGACAGTTCCATCGGGCAACGAACTCCTTTCGGAATATAACAGAAAGAACCATCCGTAAACACAGCCGAATTAAGTGCGGCAAAATAATTATCGTTTACGGGAACAACCGATCCCATATATTTCTTCACAAGTTCTGGATGATTAAGAACAGCTTCACTAAACGAGCAGAAAATAATGCCCATTTCGCCAAGCGTTTCTTTAAAGGTAGTTCCTACTGAAACACTATCAATAACCGCATCAACGGCAATACCTGATAACCTTTTTTGCTCGGTTAAAGAAATACCCAACCTTTCAAAGGTTTTGATCAACTCCGGATCAATGTCTTCTAGTTTCTTTGACTTATCCGATTGTTTGGGGGCTGAGTAATAAATGATGTCCTGATAATTGATTTTGGGATAATGAACATTTGCCCAAACAGGCTCTTTCATTTTAGTCCATTTACGATACGCATCCAATCGCCAGTCCAACATCCACTGCGGCTCGTTCTTCTTTGCAGATATAAACCGGACAATATCTTCATTCAAACCCTTAGGGGCTGAATCACTTTCGATGTTGGTTATCCACCCGTGTTCATACTCTTTAGAGGTAAATTCTTCTAAAACCTGATTATCCTTACTCATAGCAGTCTATTTAGACTAATTTTAAACAGATGACAAAAATATAACATTAAAGCCATTTTAAGGTTCGTTTAATGTTCTTTAATAACCGGAATCGATTGATAATGTTGGTTAGTGAATCGTTGTTCGATGTTAATTGTTTGTTGTTGGACTTTGGAGGTTAGATATAAGACTTTAGACTTGAAACGCGAA
Source organism: Cytophagales bacterium (assembly GCA_038241205.1). GTDB lineage: Bacteria > Bacteroidota > Bacteroidia > Cytophagales > Cyclobacteriaceae > Chryseolinea. Next base: position 5,974 of record JBBRFY010000158.1, on the reverse strand, counting down.
ATCTTAAATCAATGTCGTTTCCTTAAGCTTTCTTTTTTTTAAACCTCATCCTGCCCTCTCCAAAAGGAAGAGGGTATGGAAGCTTAAGGAAACGACATTGAATCTTAAATAGTTAATGGAAATTCGTGGTTCGTTGGTGGTTGTTCCTAGTTGAAGGAAGCCCGGACGTTAAAGTGGTCTATTTGTATTCGCGCGAGGATTTTATTTCGAACAACTATCAACGAGCAACCACCAACGACCACCAACGACTGAAGGGCAGCAAAGTATCAAATAAGGCTCAAGCTTCGGTCAAGGCTTTCTTCTAAAGAGATCATTGTTTCCGTGCGCTCAATGCCTTCTACCTGTTGAATCTTATCGTGCAAAACAATTTTTAAATGGCTGGTGTCTTTGCAATGTATTTTAACAAACATGCTATAGTTGCCGGTGGTATAATGAATGCTTGTAATCTCTGCGATGGTTTTCAATTTGGCCATTACCTGATCGTAAAGGGCGCTCTTCTGAAGAAATATCCCTATGAAAGCAGTGATATCATAACCCAGTTTAGCATAATTTACCTTTAGCGTGGTCTTTTCAACAATGCCCGCATCTTCCATTTTATTCATTCTAACATGAACCGTTCCACCCGATACAAAAGCTTTCTTAGCAACTTCGGTATAAGGCTTCTTGGCATCTTGCATCAAAATTTCTAAAATTTTGAGGTCCACATTATCAACTTTGTAATTTTCGGCCATGAGAAATTTGAGTTTTAAGTAATATTCAAAAATATGAAAGAAAATTAAAAAATGTATAATAATTTGAATGTTTTATTGATTCACTGCATAGGTTATGCGTTACTTTGTTGCATAATTAACAATCACACACACAACTAACACACGCACACCATAAACCTTGTAGGGTGTTGAAACTTGGCAGACAAGCCCTCCGGTCTCGGGGGTGGAGATTACAGGATAAAGTCCAGCCTTTGGCGACCTAACTGCTCCGTGGAGGTTCGAACCCTCCCTCTACAGCGAAGAGACGTTCTTTGATTGAAATATAAAACACACCATTGTAGGGTGTTGAAACTGGCAGACAAGCCCTCCGGTCTCGGGGGTGAAGGTCACGGAATAAAGCAATGCTCCCCGATCCAATTTCGCTTCATGCGGCACTGGATCAGGTCAAAGCCTAACCGCTTCGTGGAGGTTCGATTCCTCCCCCTACAGCAGCTCAGTTTAGGTTAATGAGATTCAGAGCTACCCATCTCGGTTTACCGGGGTGGGTTTTTTTATTTCTATACATTCCGATTTTCATTTTGTCAGCTATTGATTTGCTGCCCAACAATCGTTTGCTTTGGGAAATTGATTTTTTGAAACTTTTCAATTTCATTTTTGAACCCAATGACAATGAAAAATTATCCCTGGCTTGATAAGTATCCCGAAGGTGTTGCTAAAGAAATTCATTTATATGATCATGAATCTTTGGTTGAGTTGTTTGAATCTAGTTGCGCGAAATACCGCGACCGCGTTGCCTTCGAGAATATGGGAGCAAGATTAACATTTGGCGAGGTGGATGTTCTTTCTAACAATTTTGCCGCCTACCTTCAACAAGATTTGGGTCTTAAAAAAGGAGACCGCATCGCTATTCAGATGCCAAACTTGCTTCAGTTTCCAATTGCCTTTATTGGCGCTTTGCGCGCTGGCCTAATCGTTGTGAACACGAATCCGCTTTACACGCCTCCGGAAATGGAGCATCAGTTTAAAGATTCTGGAGTAACAGCAATTGTTATCATTGCCAACTTTGCCAATAGCCTTGAAAAAATAATAGCCCACACCAACATTAAACATGTTATCGTTACTGAAATTGGCGACATGCTTGGCGGACTGAAAGGTATGCTCACCAATTTTGTAGTGAAGCGAATAAAGAAGATGGTGCCACCGTTTAATCTTCCGGGTTCAGTCTCCTTTAAAAGCGCATTAAAAAAAGGAGAATCGCTAAATCTTATAAAGCCTAAATTCTCGCTTCAGGATGTTGCTGTTCTTCAATACACCGGAGGCACTACTGGTATTTCAAAAGGCGCACAACTTTCGCATGGAAATATTGTAGCCCATAATTCAATGATAACCGAATGGTTTCGTCCTTATATGAATCCCAATGGTGATGATCTTATTGTAACAGCAATACCGATGTATCACATCTTTGCGCTCACGGTAAATGGTGTACTGATGTTTAGTAATGGTGTAAAGAACGTACTCATTACCAATCCGCGCGATATGCCTGGATTTGTAAAAGAATTACGAAAACATAAATTCACTATTCTTACCGGTGTTAATACTCTCTTCAACGGATTGCTCAACAATCCCGATTTTAAAAACCTTGATTTCTCAGCTCTTAAAGGTGCAGTAGGCGGTGGTATGGCAGTGCAAGACGTTGTTGCCAAACGATGGAAGGAAGTTACCGGCAAGCCTCTTGTTGAAGGCTATGGCTTAAGCGAAACCTCACCGGTATTATGTTGCAATCCATTAGACGGCACACATCAGATAGGAACCATAGGATTACCTATGCCCAGTACCGATGTCGCTATTTTTGATGATGACGGTAATCGCGTTCCCATAGGGGAACCCGGTGAAATTTGTGCGTGTGGCCCACAGGTCATGGCTGGTTATTGGCAAAAAAATAATGATGGTGTTTTCTTTTCTGGCGGTTGGTTTAAGACAGGTGATATTGGGATTATGCTTGCTGATGGATTTTTTAAAATCGTTGATCGCAAAAAAGACATGGTTAAAGTTTCTGGCTTTAATGTTTTTCCAAATGAAATTGAGAATGTTATAGCAGCCCACCCAAAAGTTTTAGAAGTGGCGGCCATTGGTGTGCCTGATCCTAAATCAGGAGAATGCATTAAGGTATATGTTGTAAAGCGTGATAAAAGTTTAACCGAAGAAGAATTGAAAAAATTCTGTCATGAAAATCTTACCAACTATAAAGTGCCGAAGCATTTCGAATTCAGAAATGACCTTCCTAAATCGAATGTAGGCAAAGTGATAAGACGTGTGTTAAAAGAAGAGAATGCTGCCAAATAACGAATTCTATTATCTTCGCGAAAAAATTTAACACACAATGTTTAGAATTACTTCTTTCTGTTTATTCTCATTTTTGTTTTTGTGCTGCGCGAAATCTGTTAAACAAAATGCATCACAAACTATTAATTCAACTACCGTAAATGTTGATACCTTAAAATACCCTGAAGAAGTTCATTTTAAAAATCTAAAACAATTAACCTTCGGTGGCGACAATGCAGAAGCCTACTGGAGTTTTGATAGTAAATATCTTACGTTTCAATCTAACAATGCCGCATGGAATTTAAAATGCGATCAAATTTTTGTTACCGCTGTTGATAGCGTTGATTTGAAAAATAATATTCCACAACGAATAAGCAATGGAGAAGGACGAACAACCTGCTCTTATTTCTTACCCGGAGATTCCCTCATTCTTTTCGCGTCAACTCATCTAGCAGGAAAGGATTGTCCGTTGGAAGCAGAACGCAAGCCAGGAGGAAAATATTTGTGGGCAGTATATGATACCTACGATGTTTTTGTTTCTGATTTAAAAGGAAACATCAAAAAACAACTTACCGACATTAAAGGCTACGATGCTGAGGCAACGGTATCTCCGAAAGGAGATAAAATTGTTTTTACTTCTACGCGCAATGGCGATCTTGATTTATACACCATGAACATTGATGGATCGGATGTAAAACAAATCACAAATGAGTTGGGTTACGATGGTGGTGCATTCTTTTCACCCGATGGATCGAAACTTGTTTTTCGCGCATCGCGGTTTACAACAGATGAAGAAAGAAATGAATATAAGGCTTTGCTAAAACAAGGATTGGTTGCTCCTACTGCTATGGAAATATTTACGTGTAATGTTGATGGCTCAAATCTTATGCAAATAACAAAGTTGGGCAAGGCAAACTGGGCTCCATTCTATCATCCTTCAGGTAAAAAGATTTTATTCTCATCGAACCACAAGGGAACACGAGGTTTTGAATTTAACATCTACATGATAAACGAAGATGGAACAGGATTGGAGCGCGTTACACATGACACCGTTTTTGATTCCTTCCCTATGTTCTCGCCAGATGGCAAACGAATTGTCTTCTCTTCCAACCGACATAATGGAGGAACCCGCAATACAAATTTGTTTGTGGCGGATTGGGTGGATTGAATTAGACGTTAGATGCTAGACATTAGATGCTAGACATTAGATGCAAGACTTTCGACTTTGATCTTAAAGTGTTATGCTTTATGCTTCACATAAAAACATTAAAAGTTGACATTGGTTTAGAGTCCGCGTAACTTCAAACCTCGAACTTTAAACTAACAAACTATGCTAGGCTTCTTCGAACATCAATACCTTTCTTACAAAAAGAACCACATCAAAAACTTGCTTGCATTGGCAAAAGTTGATGGGCACATGCACCCAAAAGAAGAAGAACTTCTTTTTAAAATTGCCAAGCGTTATGGTTTAAAGGAACGGCAGGTTAAGGTATTGATGGAAAGCGATGAGAAGTTTAGTATGAACGTGCCCGATAATCACAACGACAAAATGAATCTTCTATACGATCTTGTATTGATGGTGTATGCAGATGGTGTTGTGGATGAACACGAACTTGAATTTTGTGAAGAAGCAGTAAGGCAATTCGGAATGAAAACCGAAATAATAGGTTGGCTATTAGAAGAATTTGATCGTGGCACACCACCACCACCTGACGAATGGGACGAAATTAAACGAGAAGCAAAGGAAAGGTATTTGGTTTCGAAATAGAACTTAGAAAATATTTCTAGTTCGCTTTTATTAAAATACGTTCTTCAATCCGAAAAACTTATCAATAATAATCAGAACGGAAAGTACACCTAACAACGTGGGGCATACATACGATATGGTAAAGTTTACATACTTCTGAACGAATGAGCCCATGAAGCGTTCGTTGCCAATGGAAAGTTCTGCATTCATGTTTTTTATCTTCCACTGATAGGTAATGAACACGCACATCAAACATCCACCAATGGTTAAGGAGATGTCGCACATATCTGAAACAAACGAAAGAAAATCCTGACCTTGATAAAAAGAAAGTTTATTTAAGGCTGGTATCATTCCTTGGCTGATCATACTCGGAATTCCGAGTATGAAAATTAAAAGTGCCAATCCCCACACAACACCTTTACGCGGTAATTTTTTCTGATCTACCAAATAGGCTGCAGGAACTTCAAGTAAAGAAATGGTAGAAGTTAAGGCAGCAAAACACAGCAGCAAGAAAAATCCACCGCCTACTACTCGTCCTATAAACGGCCCCATTTCATTAAACACCTGTGGCAATACTACAAATACAAGGGGCGGACCGGATGTAGTGGCTGCGCCTTGTGAAAACGCAAGTGGAAAAATCATTAAGCCAGAAAGAAACGCCACCGATGAATCGGCAACAGAAATAATGGCTGCGGAGGATACTAGATTTTGCTTTTTATCCACATACGATCCATAGGTAATTAACGCACCCATACCCAATGAAAGAGAAAAGAACGCCTGGCGCAGTGCATCAAATATTGTTTGCGTATTAATCTTCGAAAGATCGGGCACTAAATAAAACTTAACACCTTCTATCGCATTTGGTAGCGTAAGACTGTAAATAATTAAACAGATTAAAATTATGTAAAGCGAAGGCATCATAATTTTATTGGCTGCCTCGATACCTTTTTGCACTCCTTGCGAAACAATTAAGGCTGTAATAATCATGAAGCCAAAAGAGAAAAAGAAATTATCTGAAATATCGTTTACATACGAGCCGAAGAATTCACCGAAGTTGGGTTGACTCAATAAATCGCAAATGGATATTTATAAAAAATATCAAAATGCCCAACCGGCTACTACATTATAAAACGATAAAATAAAAACGCCCGCCATAATTCCAAAAATCCCAAGAATACCCCAACGTTTTCCGCCA
>JBBRFY010000157.1:0-11317 GCA_038241205.1 Cytophagales bacterium | reverse complement strand
ACAAAAAGCATTGAACACAGGTGAGTTCGTTTCATCCGCCATTATGATTGCATCTTCTTATTTCATTATCAAGTGGATGTTACCTGAGTCATGGACATATAGCGATTTACTTTATAGAGATGCAGCAGGTGAACCGATTGTAAGAACAATGACTTCAATTGGTATTTTCTGGGCAACTATTATTGGGTTGATTGGTGGTTTACTAGTAGGTCTTATTACAGAATATTATACAGCGATGGGCAAGAAGCCTGTGCTTTCAATTGTACGCCAATCATCAACAGGTGCTGCTACAAATATTATTGCTGGGCTTGGCGTTGGCATGATGTCCACAGCAATTCCTACTTTAATTATTGCTCTTTCTATAATGGGAGCATTCTATTTCGGTGGTTTATATGGAATTGCGATTGCAGCCGTAGGGATGTTATCAAATCTTGGAATTCAATTAGCAGTAGATGCTTACGGGCCAATCTCTGATAACGCAGGAGGTATTGCTGAAATGTCTGACCTTCCAAAAGAAGTTCGTCAGCGTACAGACAAATTAGATGCTGTTGGAAATACAACTGCAGCGATCGGAAAAGGTTTTGCTATTGCTTCTGCCGCGTTAACGGCACTAGCATTGTTTGGTGCATTTATGACGACTGCTAAAGTAAGTTCAATTGATGTTTCGAAGGCAAACGTAATGGCCGGTTTATTTATAGGTGGCATGCTTCCATTCGTATTCTCTGCTTTAGCAATGAATGCTGTTGGTCGCGCGGCCATGGCAATGATTGAAGAAGTAAGAAGACAATTTGCCTCAATACCAGCATTGAAAGCTGCGTTGGAAGCGATGAAAAGAAACGGTGATACTGAAGTAAAAGACTGGACAACCGAAGATCAGAAAATATTTCAGGATGCTGATGGAAAAGCTGAATACGGAAAGTGCGTTGAGATCTCAACAAAAGCTGCTCTTCGCGAAATGGTTTTGCCTGGTTTAATGGCCGTAGTAGTTCCTGTTATCATCGCTTTTTTACCTGGCTTTGGAGCTGAAGCGTTAGGTGGAATGTTAGCGGGCGTTACAGTATCAGGAGTTTTAATGGCGATCTTCCAATCAAATGCTGGTGGTGCATGGGACAATGCCAAGAAGAGTTTTGAAGAAGGTGTTGAAATCAATGGCCAGATGTTTTACAAAAAATCGGAGCCGCACAAAGCAGCCGTGGTGGGTGATACAGTCGGTGATCCATTCAAAGATACCTCTGGTCCTTCGTTGAATATCCTATTAAAATTGATGTCGGTTGTAGCACTTGTTATTGCTCCGCTCCTTGTTAAGGATGTGCCAGCGTCATCTGCAAAAGCAGACGATTCAAAAGCAAAAATTGAGTCTATTGTGAAAGTTAAAACCGAAACAGTAGCGGTTGAGAAATAAAAATCAATATTAGATCACATTTACAAAAGCCCTGACTTGTCAGGGCTTTTCTTATTTTTGATTAATCATGCGTACTAAAAAATGAAATACGTCATCATACCGTTTATGCTTTTCTCCTTTCTGGCGAATGCCCAAATAGGCATTGTTGGAAAATGGAAATCGGTTGACGATGAAACCAATGAGGTGAAATCAATCGTGCAGATTTTTGAGAAGCAAGGTATTTTCTACGGCCAGATACTGAAAATTTTCCCGAAAGCAGGAGAAGAAACTGATCCTATCTGTAACAAATGTCCTGCTGATGATGAACGCTTAAACAAAAAAATAATCGGGATGGAGATTATTAAAGACATGAAGAAATCAGGAAATGAATATTCAGAAGGAAATATTCTCGATCCGGAGGCAGGTAAAATTTACAACTGCAAACTCTGGATTGAAGGAAATGATTTAAAGGTAAGAGGATATTGGGGACTATTCTATCGAACACAAACGTGGCATAGGGTCAATTAAATCTTTAAACGACAAGTAGTCTGAGAAAATAACAAATCAATTACCCCAAGGGTTACTAAGATAATAAACGATGGTATATAGATCGAATTCACCTATGGACGAGGCCGAGATTTTCGAACGCATCTGCAAAGGTGATGAGAAGGCTCTGGAGGTTTTATATAAAAAATACTATCGGATGATGACCAAGATGGTGATCACCAATAGCGGAACAGAGGAAGAGGCTCGCGATGTTTATCAGGATGCATTGATTGTTTTCTGGCAGAAAGCTACATCAGGTAATCTGGTGATGACTGCCAAGATCAGCACCTACATCTATAGCATTTGTCAAAACTTGTGGCGAAAAGAGTTAGATCGAAAAAAACGACTCTCGCATGAAGATAAAGACACGCCTGTTTCTATGGATACAGATTCGGCAGAAAGAGAGAAGATAATAGCGAAATGCATCAATCAACTTGGTGAAACGTGTAAGAAGGTATTGATGTATTACTATTTTGAGGAGATGTCGATGCAGGATATTGCAGATAAACTTGGGTTTGCAAACACAGACACAGCGAAGACAAAAAAATATAAGTGCAAAAAGAAATTAGATGAATTGGTTAAGACTCAATATTCTGAGCAGGACTTTTTAGACTAACATTATGATAACGGAAAAGAATTTAGAATTACTAGACAACTACGTTGGAAACAAAATGAATGTGGACGAGAAGTCTGCTTTTGACAAACAGCTGGCCGCAGACGCTGAACTTCAACAGGAATTTCAACTCCAACAAAAAATTGCAGATAGTTTACGTCAGGCACGCGTTGCAGAATTAAAAAGCATGTTGAATAATGTGCCTGCTTCAGCACTTAAAGGCAGCAGTGTATCGATCGTAATGAAAGTAGCTGTTGGTATTTTGGCAAGTGCTATTGTGGCCACAGGGTTATATTTCTATTTTGACAAACCTGAAGAACGAAAAGTTGAAGCGGTTGTAGTAGAAGAAACAAAATTACAAGCCACTGAACCGGTAGAAACTACAGAAGCAGAGGCCCAACCAGAACCAGATGCTCAAATTCAATCATCAACTGTTGAAGAAAAGAAAGTTGCGAAAGCTGAACGGGAAACAATCAAAAAATCTACAGAACCGAAGACCATTGCCACTAAGCCGAACATCAATGTATTTGATCCGGCTATAGAAGCAGATAGTCAATCTGTTTCTGCGGTGAGTGAAAAAGTATCCATAGAAAAAACCAGTCACAGCTCTTCTATAGCATTGGGTATAGATAAGGACAATAAAAAATATGCTTTCAACTATCAATTTAAAGATGACAGCTTATTGCTCTTTGGCCCCTTTGAGAAGAATGTGTATGAGATCATGGAGTTCTTTAGTGAGGATAATAAACGCACCATTTTCCTCTTCTATAAAGATCATTACTACTTCTTAAAAGAGGATGGCGACAAGATTAAAGCGCTAAAAGCAATTAGCGATCCAGCGCTCATTAAGAAATTAAAAGACTCCAAAAAGAAATAAAATCTAAAAGCCTCCCCTCAATATCGGGAGGCTTTTTTAATGCCCCTATTTCGCCTTCATTATCGCATATTTTTTTTGAGATTTTATCCTACCTTTGGCCAGAAGAATGGAGAAATTAAAAAATAAGAAGAAGCTAGGAGGATACCCAGCGCTTGGCGTGGTGACTAGCATTACACTTGCCTTGTTTGTTCTCGGCCTGTTTGGCAACCTCATTATCTACTCAAACCAATTCGGTAATATTATTCGCGACAATCTTAACATAAAGGTATATCTGAAAAACTCGGTGTCTGAAACGCATAAAAATCAATTAGAGAAAACCATTATCGGGCAAAAGTTTGTGGCCGAAGGAGAAAAGTCTATCACTTTCATTCCAAAGGAGGACGCTGAAAAAGATCTTGTTAAACAAATTGGAGACTATAAAGAAATTCTGGGCGAAAACCCTTTGAAGGATGCCTTCATTGTAAAGATCAGTGCGGATTATCAAGACACAACAAATCTAAAAAGTATCAAAGCTAAACTGGAAAAGATGACCGGTGTGTTTGAAGCTACTTACGAAAAACATTTGTTCGATGAAGTAAATAAAAACTTCACCAATATTTCAATCGCACTTTTGTTTTTAGGTTTGTTACTTATCGCTATCAACTTTTTATTAGTGAACAGTACACTTCGCATTGCCCTATTCTCCCAGCGGTTTCTAATCAGAAGCATGCAACTCGTGGGAGCTAAGAAATGGTTTATCCAGCGGCCATTCTTGTATCGGGCTGCAGGATACGGTTTACTCTCTGGGTTACTGGCTGCTTTTGCATTGTGGGGTTTCTCCACCTACGCACAAAAACAAATTCCAGATCTTTTTCTATTGCATAATCAATCTCAATTTTTAACACTGCTAATGATCTTAGCTGTATTGGGAATAATTGTAGCCATTGTAAGCACGTTCTTCGCGATTCAGAAATATTTAAGAATGTCATTAGACGAATTATACTGAAAATAAAAAAAACATGGAAAGTAAAATGCCCTTTGGTAAACGAAATTATCAACTCATGATCATCGGTGTACTTACCCTTGTGGTTGGCTTCGTTATTATGTCTATCGATAAACAGCAACATGGCTTTGGATTTTTAGGGCTGACGCTGGGGCCAATAATTGTTGTTGCCGGATTTATAATAGAACTATTTGCCATTCTCATTAAGCCGATTAAATAGTTTCGAGTTTAAAGTTCTAGGTTCAAAGTTTAAAGTTTAAAGTTCCAGGTTTCAAGTTCGTGTGAGGCTTAGAATAATTTCAAAAACGTAAACACCCTTGAACTTCGAATTTGAAACATTGAACTAATAACTGCAATGTCTTTCCTCCACGCCATTATTCTTGCCATCATAGAAGGTGTTACTGAGTTTCTTCCTGTTTCATCAACGGGTCACATGATAATTGGCTCATCACTAATGGGCATTGCATCTGATCCTTTCACCAAAATGTTCACAGTTGCTATTCAACTAGGCGCCATTGTTTCCGTTATCGTTTTGTATTGGAACCGTTTCATTCCTACAGAAAAATCTATTGCACAGATTTTTGAATTCTACCTAAAACTTTTTGTTGCCTTTCTACCTGCCGCTGTCATTGGCTTTTTATTGAACGATTACATTGACGCGTTATTAGAACGTGTGGATGTTGTTGGATTCATGCTGATTTTTGGTGGCATCTTTTTTCTTTTTGTAGACAAGATTTTTGAAAAGAATGAAGCCAATATTGCGCAAGAAATCTCCTACCCTTCAGCACTTAAAATCGGATTTTTTCAAACCATCGCGATGGTTCCTGGTGTATCGCGATCTGCTGCAACGATTATTGGTGGATTAACGCAAAACCTAAATAAGAAAACGGCTGCAGAATTTTCATTCTTCCTTGCTGTGCCCACCATGTTTGCCGCCACACTATATAAAATGTATTCGTTCTATCAAGATGGAGGATCATTCGGATCGAATGAAATTACCTTACTGGTAATCGGTAATGTAGTTGCATTTGTTGTGGCGCTTATTGCGATCAAATCATTCATTACATTCTTAACGAAAAACGGCTTTAAGATTTTTGGCTACTATAGAATTATTGTCGGTGCCATTATTCTTGCGCTTTATTACTTCGGTGTATCTCTTTCCATCGTATAATGGAAATTCAACTTTCAGGCGAAGGCAATCTTTTACTCATTAATAAGCAGCGCGAGTGGACTTCATTTGATGTCGTGAATAAATTGCGATACATACTGAAGACAAAAAAAATCGGTCATGCTGGTACGCTTGATCCGTTGGCAACTGGTCTATTAATTATATGTGTTGGCAAAATGACTAAGCGCATTGAAGAATTTATGGGTCAAGAAAAAGAATACACCGGTAAATTCATTCTTGGTCAGACAACACCTTCTCACGATTTAGAAACTGAAGTAACAGAACAAAAAGATATTTCCGGCATAACAGAAACCTTAATTAAAGAAGCAACGAAAAACTTCATTGGGAAAATTAGTCAGTTACCACCTCAACACTCTGCCATACGCGTTGCTGGAAAACGAGCATACGAGTTTGCGCGAAAAGGCGAAGAGATTGAACTGAAGCCACGTGAGGTTGAGGTGAGTGAGTTTGAAATTACCGCTATTACTCTTCCTGAAATAAGCTTTAAGATTGTGTGCTCGAAAGGAACGTACATTAGAAGTATTGCCCGCGATTTAGGTGATGCTCTCGGAGTCGGAGCGTATATGTCAGAACTTTGCAGAACACGCATTGGGTCATATCGATTAGAAAATGCGGTTACAATAGATGAAGTGCGTTTAGTTATTCCGTAATTTAAGCCATTGGTTCAATATGAAAATATACCACGGCATCGAAGATTTTTCCAAGCTTGAATACGCTGTTGTTACCAGCGGCACATTTGATGGAGTGCATCTTGGTCATCAGAAAATACTTTCGCGCCTCAATGAGATTGCATTAGATCAAAATGGTGAAACAGTCGTCATTACCTTTTGGCCACATCCACGATTGGTGCTAAAACCAGATACTTCATTAAAATTGCTAAATACTTTTGAGGAAAAAGCAGAGCGCTTAAAGGAACAAGGTATTCATCACCTTATTCGTATTCCGTTTACGAAAGAATTCTCTCAACTTACCTCAGAAGAATTCATCACCAATATTCTTGTAGAGACGATCGGAACCAAAAAGTTGGTGATTGGATACGATCATCACTTTGGTAAAAATCGTGAAGGTAGCTTTGAACAACTTAAACTCAACGGACCAAAATATGGCTTTGATGTTGAAGAAATTTTGAGACAAGATGTAGATCACATTGGTGTGAGTTCTACAAAAATTCGTCAGGCATTGGAGCAAGGCGATATTGACACAGCAACGCATTTGCTTGGCAATCCTTATAGTTTGTCTGGGCGTGTTGTAATGGGCGATAAACTTGGGAGATTGTTAGGATTTCCAACAGCAAACATTGAAGTGGATACTGCTTTTAAATTAATTCCCTCTGATGGTATTTATGCGGTTACAATTTTATACGCGCATCAAACTTTCAAGGGAATGCTTTACATCGGAAACAGACCTACCATAAACGGTGTAAAGAAAAATATAGAAGTAAATATTTTTGATTTTGATAAAGACATTTATGGCGATTCATTGACCATTCATTTTCATACTTTAATACGACACGATATTAAGTTCAGTGACCTTGAAGGATTGCGAACACAAATGAATTTGGATAAAATTGAAGCGTTACAATTATTGGAGTCAAAATAGTTTTGGAGTAACCTGATTTAAGAAATCATTATTTTAAAAAGTATGATCAATAAAGTAGTAAAAGATGCAGATGAGGCCATTCAAGATATGCAAGACAATGTAGTGCTTATGCTCGGTGGCTTTGGATTAAGCGGCATTCCTGAAAATTGTATTTCGGCAATTCTCAGAAAAGGGGTCAAGGGTCTTACCTGTATTTCAAACAATGCAGGTGTTGATGATTTTGGTATCGGACTTCTATTAAAAACAAGACAGGTAAAGAAGATGATCTCTTCTTATGTAGGAGAGAATGCAGAGTTTGAAAGGCAACTACTTTCTGGTGAATTGGAAGTTGAATTAATTCCGCAAGGCACATTGGCCGAACGAGTTCGTGCAGGTGGCGCGGGCATTCCGGCTTTCTTCACTCCTGCCGGTTATGGCACAGAGGTAGCGATAGGAAAAGAAACAAGGGAGTTTGATGGTAAGATGCATTTGTTGGAGAGTTGGCTTCGGGCAGACTTCTCTATTGTAAAAGCATGGAAAGGTGATACATCAGGAAACTTAATCTTTAAAGGCACCGCAAGAAATTTCAATCCAATAATGGCAGCAGCTGGAAAGATAACGATTGCCGAAGTTGAAGAGCTTGTACCCGTTGGTGAATTAGATTCCAATAACATCCACACACCAGGAATTTATGTACAACGAATCTTCCAAGGAAAGAATTACGAAAAGCGCATTGAACAAAGGACAGTTTCCAAGTAATTTGAAATTGTGATGATTTGAAAATTTGAAGATGATGAGCTATGAGAAATGACAAGGATAATTTAATTGTTGATCTTACTTTCAAATTTTCACTTTCTATTTTAAATTTTTGTGAGAAACTTGAAAGCGATAGGAAGTATGTTCTGGCAAGACAGTTACTAAAATCAGGAACTTCCATCGGTGCAAATGTTCGAGAAGCACAGAATTCAGAAAGTAAGGCAGACTTTATTCATAAATTTAAAATTGCAGCTAAAGAAGCTGATGAAACTGAGTACTGGATTCTGTTATGTAAGGAGTCAGAACACTACCCAAATCCAGAAAAACTACTTGATGATGTTCAGGTGATCATTCGAATTATTTCGAAGATCATTTCGTCATCGAAGCACTAATTTTCAAATTATCACATTTTCAAATCTTCAAATTGAACTATGTTAGACAAGATTGGAATCGCAAAACGAATTGCACAGGAAGTTAAAGATGGCATGTACATCAATTTAGGGATAGGGATACCTACACTTGTAGCGAATTACATTCCCAAAAATCTGAATGTAATTCTTCAATCGGAAAATGGATTACTGGGTATTGGGCCATTTCCTACTGATGATTATGTTGATGCAGATTTAATTAATGCCGGAAAGCAAACCATCACTATGGTTCCCGGCTCATCCCTGTTTGATTCTGCTGAAAGTTTTGGAATGATTCGCGGTGGTCATGTTGATCTTACCATTTTAGGAGCGATGGAAGTTTCGGTCAATGGTGATATCGCCAATTGGAAAGTACCTGGCAAAATGGTGAAAGGTATGGGTGGTGCAATGGATTTAGTTGCCTCTGCCAAACACATTATTGTAGCGATGCAACATTGTAGTAAGGATGGTGCATCTAAACTATTAACAAAATGCACATTGCCTATCACCGGAATTCGTTGCGTGAAAAGGATCGTAAGTGATATGGCGGTGCTCGATGTACTGCCTGAGGGTGCATTTAAACTTTTGGAATATGCTCCCGGTATTTCCGTTGAACAAATAAAAAACGCAACTGAAGGAAAGTTAATAATTGCTGATGATGTAAAGGAGATGAAAATCTAGTACCCAGTAGACTTATTTACAATTTCTTTTTATCATTTCACGAGTTTATAATTATTGAGTTTATCAATCTGAAGATTTGTACTTCCATCTTCACTCGTTTCATACATAGCCTCAAACTTGGCATTCCAAATTACTTCATCATATCGATAAGAATGAATTGAGTTTACCTCTTGACTAAAAGTATCGTCATATCCTTTTATAACAATAATAAATTCAGCATCACCTTTTGCAAGGTCTTCATAGGTAATTCCATACAACGGACTATCCACTGTAATGGGATGAACAACCGTCCAGTTTAACGGAAACAGAAGCACCGATGAACGTTCTAGTTCCAAGGGTTTATAACTTCTCACTTTTCCTTTTTCAGAAAATGAAACCAACACACGAGCATGTATATCCATAATTACACTCTTTCGCTCATTCACGATTCTGAACTGATAACTTAATCCATCTTGATAAGGAGACACCAATAAATTATCGCTATACAAAATCTTGGCTGTAGGCTTAGCAAAACGCCCATAAATTAAACCCGTTATAACCGCAAAGACCATCAATCCAGTTATGGCTTCAATTGCAGCCAGAAAACTAATCAGATCACTCTTTGGAGAAATGTGTCCGTACCCAACCGTTGTGAAGGTTTGAAAACTAAAAAACAAACAGTTCAAAAAATCCCTTTTACTATCGCCACTGGTTACGCCATTAAGGTATTCAACACCAATTGAAAAATAAACAAATGCAAACAAACAATTTATAAAAAGAAGAATGCTGAAAGTCATTAAATGAAATTGATACCATGGCATCCTAAGCAGTGCTTGGTACATATTCACCGTGCTGAACGGCTGACCCGTACGAACGACATTAAAAGTGCCGTCCTTATTAATTATTCTTTTTGCTTTATTACCTAAGCCGAGATCGTTAAATAATTGTTTTGCCATACATTGCTAAAAGTAAAAGAAAATAAAAAAGCCGCTTCGCAGCGGCTCTTAAAAGTTTTTTTTGCTGACTAGCAATACTCATCAAATACTTCAACCAAATGCTCGCCAATCATTTGTGCATTGCGGCCCTCAATGTGATGACGTTCTACAAAATGAACCAACTCGCCATCTTTAAACAAAGCTATCGCTGGTGAAGATGGAGGATATGGCAAGGTGTACTCACGTGCTTTTGCAACGGCTTCTTTATCAACACCTGCAAACACGGTTGTAAGATTATCTGGTTTCTTACTACTATTTTGTACAGCCCACTTTATACCGGGGCGAGCGGCACCTGCTGCACAACCACAAACCGAATTGACTACCAATAAGGTTGTTCCTTTTTGATCTTTCAATTCATCATCAACTTCAGCTGAGGTTTTCAATTCTTTAAAGCCTACTACTGTTAAATCGTTGCGCATCGGGGCAACTAAATGTTCTGGATACATATAAATTGAATTTTAGATTTACGAATTATGACCTTTGATTTTAATACAGTTACATGAAACCAAGTTCCAATTTTGCGGCCTCACTCATCATATCTTGAGAGTACGGTGGATCGAACGTGATTTCCACTTTCACATCATTTACACCTTTAATAGCTTTTATCTTTTGCTCTACCTCTCCAGGTATTGCTTCCGCAGAAGGGCAAGAAGGAGACGTAAGCGTCATCTGAACATAAACATTGTTGATCGGATAAATATTTACCTCGTAGATCAGACCGAGTTCAAAAACATCAACGGGAATCTCAGGATCGTAAACCGTTTTTATCGCGGCCATTACCTTATCCTGCAAATCAGGAACAGTTGCACTGTCCACTTTAGCATCTATATTTTCCAGTGATTCACTCATTACTTTATTTGTGATTTTGCTTGGTACGCTAAAGCATACAATTTTATCTGTTTCATCATGGATGCAAAACCATTCGAACGCTGCGTGCCGATGAATCGTTCCATACCAATCTTACGCATAAAAACTAAATCCGCTTTCAAAATATCTTCCGGCAGTTGATTATTAAAAATTCGAATCAACAAACTAACGAGTCCTTTTGTTATGGCCGTATTGCTATCGGCTGAAAAGTGAATCGTGTCATTCTCCATTTCAGCGTTCAACCACACTTTCGATTGACAACCCTTTACTATATTCTCTTCCGTTTTATCAGATTCATCCATGGCAGGAAGTTTCTGACCCAATTCCATAATGTAAAACACAGTCATCTCCGTGTCTCCGTCTAACAAAGAGAACTCGCTTATAATCTCATCTTGAATTTGGTCTATCGTCATTTAAAAACCGTTACTTCAAGTTTAGAGATTCTTTTCTCATGCTCTGCCACTAA
>JBBRFY010000156.1:0-11330 GCA_038241205.1 Cytophagales bacterium | reverse complement strand
TTTTGTGTTTTGTAACGCTCTCTACTTTGCCAAAATCCAAACGCCCACTTCGGAATTAAAGATGCTTTACCAGTCAGTTCACGATAGCCATGAATAACATCATCGGCATTATCTCCTTTCACAAAATAGTAATCGATTTGTGTTGCAGATTCTGATGAAAGCGTCAAGCGGTTTTGATCTTCTGCTGGTATCGGATCTAAATGTTTTAAGGAGATGTATGCTCCACCATCCGGATTCCATTCTATTTTAATGGTGTGGCGTTCACCATTTTTTATGTTCACATCAAATTTGTTGAACCATGGATTCCAGCCCTGGCGCCACTTATCCATTATAAAATTTCCATCAATCCAAAGTTTAAAATATCCGGAAGCATAAAGCAAAAATTTATGGCGCCCCAGATTTGGCGAAGAGAAGGAACCCTCCCAAATCACTTTTCCATTTTCTGCCACCTTCTTGGGGAAATTTTCTACTGCCGCTGTTTCTAAAAATTCATATTCAATTTCATTTTGCAACTGACTGCTTAATAAAGAATCGCCAACATAAAAATCAGCTGACAAACCACCTTCATTATCGGTTTTCGAAAAAAGATGAAGAGAAGAAAGTGGTTGAAATTCGCGGGCATCACCAAACTTCGTGATGGAGTAATTATCCCAAAGCAATCCATAATTTTTCGTTGAGTACAAAAAAGGAACAGCCGCTACAATATTATTTTGAGCCAGCACTACATCCTTTCCTTTGTAATTCATCTCACCATTTTGATGTTGCCCTAATCCGTAGAAAGCCTCATCGGCTGGCGATTCAAAAACCTGCCGAATACCAAATAACGTTTCATTTTCAATTACCTTACTGGTAAATGTCTTTGCGCCATTCTTCTTTTCCTGAAGGATTATTTGGCCGGTGGTATCGGTAAAAACAATTTCACCCGTAGTGACAGAAACAGATGTATGAACTTGTTTTGTTTTTAATGTTATCTGATCCTCGTTCTCTTCAACCGACCATGAAACCGGAGCCCAAGTTTTATCTTCCAGCATTAAACTTTTTTGATGTGAGAATGAATCCGTTGGCGAAATAGAAACGTGAATGATTTTCTCCGTAATAACTTCAAGCTTTATCTTTTGCGGGTTTTGATCCTTTTTTGAAACCGAAATCACAATGCCGTTATCCAATTTCTCATACGTGCTGGCCGACTGGCAGGCACCGAGAAGAACAGATGAGGCAATGCAAAGCGTAATCAAAAGTTTCACTCCTGTCATATTTCGATTTCAGATCGCAACCGTGTGCTAAAATGCATTGAGCACAATCGTTTGCAATTTGATACGACAAATTTGAGCCGGAATGTCGATTTAAAGGGTATCGAAATGTTAACGACTTATCGTTGTGGCGTTAAGCATGGGTATCGAATGTTTCAAATGGCGTGTCGATTTGTTAACTGAGTCGGTTTTCGAATTTCCGTTTAGGGATTCTGATATAGAAAAATGAGGCGTTATCTGGATTGAAAAATACTTTTTAAAAAGTTGATCACATCGAATATTCAAAACCGAATCATCCATTATCGATTTAATTTAGTGTGTGAACAGACGTTCATTCTATACTTTTAAGACACTGTGTTCTGCATTCATAGCGATCTCCATCCTATCGTTCACCAATTGAAGTGTCTATTTCAAATTGACGCATCAGGGCTAAAGCCCCCTTTAAGTTGGGTGTGTAACCACGGCCTGAAGGCCGTAGTTATTGGTACAATATCAAAGACCGCTTTCACACGTACATCTAATGCAATGCATAACTCCGGACTTTAGGCCGTGGTTATTGCTGAGATTTTTAATCTGGGATTTCGCTCTTACCTTCCGACTAATGCGATAGGTACAGTAGTAGACAATGGAAAAGACGGGTAAGAATAAAAATCGATTGATAACTTCATTACAAACAAAACAACATTGCTTCATTACTCTTGGCCATGAAGAGAACTGTGCAACGAATAACTACGGCCTTCAGGCCGTAGTTATTGCTGAAATTTTTAAACTGGGCTTTAGCCCTTACATTTAAACTACTGCTATAGATATAGAGTATTAAAGAGACAAATAAGAATTAAAATCAATTGATTTTCACCGCGCGTAACATCAAGATAATTATCCAAAGTGAATACGAATTCAGCTAATTATCGCATACGATAATGCAGCAGCGACTAAAACATAAAGTATAATTTCAATAACGAGTAAAACGCCTGTCGTATTTTTTCTATTTTTGGAAAGCATAACAGTTTTAAAAATTTAATATTTCAAAACTAATTCTGAATGCGTTAAGGTAGGGTAACAGAATCGTTACAATAAGGTATTGAAATGTTTACTATTTAATGTTACACACCTGCTAAAGTGAAATTAAAAATATTGGCTAAGCATTATTTCCTTTTTGCTGACTCATATAAACTGATGGCAGCATTCCGAATTCTTCTTTAAAATACTTCGCAAAGTATTTTGGGTTGTTAAAACCTACCTGATACGCAACTTCAGCAACGGTTAACTGACTTCCTGAAAGCAATTGCGCTGCACGCTGAAGGCGAAGCGATCGAATAAACTCCAACGGTGATTTACCAGTAAGGGCCAATAGTTTTTTATACAGATGAACCCGACTCATGCCCAACTCGCGACTTAAATCTTCTACAGAGAAATCAGCATCTCCAATCTTTTCTTCCACATACTGAATTGCCTTTTGAATGAGCTTCTCATCTAATGAAGTAATTACAACATTGCTTCCCTTTATTTCGATCTGTCTGCGAAAATCTTTCTGAAATAATTCACGTTTGTGAATCAGGTTTTTAATACGCGACTGTAATATCTCAAAATTAAAAGGCTTCGTAACGTAATCATCTGCACCGCTTTCAAAACCTTCCAACTTTTGTTCTTCCGCAGAGCGTGCCGTCAATAAAATAATAGGAATATGCGAAACCCGATTATCGCTCTTTACTTTCTTGCACAACTCAAGGCCATTCATTCGCGGCATCATAATATCACTCACAATTAGATCAGGCAAAGTTGAGAGCGCCTTGCTCCATGCTTCAACACCATCTTTCGCTTCTATAATATGATACTGAAAACGCAAATTATCTTTCAGATAAAATCGAAAATCTTCATTGTCTTCAACGAGCAATAAGGTTGGAATCTTTGTTTTATCTACGCTATCCGATTGAATATCTTCTGATGAAACGTCCATGCTAATAGATGAGTCATCTACCGTTCTGTTCTCCACATGTAGCACATGCTTTAGTGGTAAGGTAACAATAAAGCAACTACCCTGTCCCACGTCACTCTTCACCTCAATGGTTCCTTCATGAAGTCTCACAAATTCTTTGGTGATGGAAAGACCAATGCCACTACCTTGATTGATAACGCTTGAGGGCAAATCATTTTGAAAAAAACGTTCGAATATTTTTTCTTGCTTACTGAGCGGAATACCTATGCCAGTATCTTTAATCGAAATTTCAAGCGCGCGTTCATTGGTTGTTTCTGTTTCTTTTACTGAAACACTCACCACTCCAAACTCTGGTGTGAATTTAAAAGCATTCGATAATAAATTAAACATGATCTTTTCGACCTTATCCTGATCGAATGTAGTTTCCAATATTGAAAGCGATGATGTAAAGTCAAGCTGAATGTTTTTCTTCTCACTTAAATCAGAAAAAGAATACACTGTTTCGCGGATAAAAGCAATCATATCACCTTCCGAAAGGTTTAACTTCATCTCTTGCACTTCTAACTTTCTAAAGTCAAGTAATTGATTTACCAAATTCAACAACCTTCTTGCATTGCGATGAATTAATTGAAGCTGGCTGAGTTGAGGTGGCTCCGAATCTGCTTTCAACATTTTTTCCAACGGAGTTAATATTAGGGTAAGGGGTGTTCTAAACTCGTGGCTTACATTGGTAAAGAATCGCATCTTCATTACGTCAAGTTCGTGCATGCGTTGTGCCTCTTGCCGCTCGTGTGCAATCTTATATTTCAAGCGCTCGCGCGTCACTAATATTTTTCGCGAAAGCAACAAGGCACTGAGGATTAACACGATGTAGAACAAGAAAGCAATTCGAGTTTTCCAGAATGGTGGAAGAATCGTAATCTTCAACGCAACGTCATTCTTGCTCCACACACCATCACTGTTAGAGGATTTAACTCGAAATGTATATTGACCCGGATCAAGATTGGTGTAGGTAATCTTACGCGATTTTCCATCGGCAGCAGTCCAGTATTGATTGAAGCCTTCAAGCATATAGACATAACTACTCTTATCAGGATGAAAAAAATTGAGCGATGCAAACTCAATCGAAAATACATTGGCAACATAAGGCAATACAATCTCTTTTGTTTCGATAATTGATTTCGTTAGAATAGTGCGCCCTCCAATTATTTCGCCCATACCAACACTTTTGTTGAAAAGTTGAAAATCAGATAATACGGTTTGAGGAATATTTGTATTTGCCACAATTTTCTCTGGCCGAAAAATATTAAAGCCGGATGATCCACCAAAAATCAACTCTCCACTCTTTGTCTTTAGCGCAGCGTTTTCATTAAACTGCCTTCCTTGCAAACCATCGGATTCATCATAGTTTTTAAACTGAAATGTAAACCCTCCATCGGTTTCTTTTCTGCTGATCGCGAGATTGGAAATTCCATTCGGTGTACTCATCCACAAATTTCCACTGTTGTCTTCAAGCAGTGTAAGAATGGTATTGTGGGGAAGTCCATCCTTCTCATAAAAAGAAGTAAAGGTATTTTTTTCAGGATCAAATAAATTCAGTCCTTCAAATGTGCCAATCCATATTCTACCACGGCTGTCGTGCAGAATGCAGAGAATACTATTATTGCTTAAACCATGCGGATCGCTTGTCTGATTGATGTAGTGTGTGAAAAGTCCGGTTTTTTTATCAAAGACATCGAAGCCATAACCCGTACCTATCCACATATTACCTTTTGCATCTTCTTTTATTTCAGATATATAATTAGAGTGTACCGAATTTGGAACACCAAATGGATAGTGCTTAATTTTTTTTGTTTCCCTATCGAGTACATCCACACCGTTGTACAATGTGCCAATCCATAATTTACCTTCTTTGTCTTCAAATAATTCCCAGATGTTATCGTCCGCTATGCTGGTTGAATCACTCGCATCGTGTTTATATCGGGTGAATTTTTTTCCATCAAAAGAATTTAACCCGCCATAATATGTTCCTACCCACAATACTTTATCGCTGTCGATACACAGACTTACAATAACATCATTGCTTAATGAGTTTGGATCGGCAGGATTATGATGATACTGTTTGTATGTATTATTCTGACGATCGAAGTAAATAAGTCCACCACCATTTGTGCCCAGCCAAAGATTACCTTTATCATCTTCAGCAAACTTATTCATATCATCAAAATGAAGACCTGTTTTACTCAACCTATCTTCATGCCTAAAGAGTGGAAAGCGTACAATGTTTTCATGATAATAACATGCACCTTTTTTATATGTACCTACCCAAATTATTCCTTCATAGTCTTTATACACTGCGGTAATACTATTCTGACTAAGACTTCTGTTGTCTTCTGCATCATTAAGAATATAGGTAACTGATTTTTTCTTTTTATCGATCACGTTAATGCCACCATGATCTGTACCTACCCACATCAAGCCTTGGTTGTCTTCCACAATATTTCGTACAATATTTTTATTTAGTCGCCAGCCTTCTGATTTCTCATCAATGTGATGCGTTATGTTATTGGATATGTCGAAATAAAATATTCCATTGTTTATAGTGGTTGGACAAACCCATATATCACCATCATGGTCGCTGGTTAATTTGTACCCTATGAGTTCATCCTTAAACCAGTCCGTCAAATATCTATTTTGATACGTAACGGCCAGCGTTTTGCCATCTAATTTTCGAAGGGAACCATTTCGTAATATCATCCAAAAATTTCCATCGCGATCTTCTACTAGAGATGCAACCTGACACGATGCCAGAGTGGAACTATCGGACGATATGTATGGAATAGAAATGCTGAATTTCTCTTTCGGGTTGTATCGAAAGAGACCTTGCGTACTGTGAATAAACCAAAATTTATTGTTAGCGTCTTTTACAATATTGGTGATGCTTCCCTCGGGAATTCCATATTGCTTTAAAATATTTCGGGTGTTATGCGTAAACGATTCTGTTTCCGGATTATAAACATTGGTGAATGTTCCTCCATTGGTTGTGCCTGCCCAAACGCGTCCATCCGGATCTTCCGCTAACGAATTTACATGGCTAATACTTATGCTGGAAGTATCGCGCTGATCATTCGTAAACACTTTTACACCATAGCCATCAAATCGGTTTAAACCAGAATTTGTACCGATCCAAATAAAACCTTTTCGGTCTTTTAAAAAGCAATTGGGTTGATTGTGCGAAAGACCTTTATTGACATCGAGTTTTAAAAACTTGTATTGCACATTTTGTGCATGCGCCCGCCCAAGCGCAAAAACTAAACAGGTTATAAAAATAATTTTATAGGGCATTGTGAAGCATTGAGTAATCTACAAGAATACAGTATGCCAACGAAAACAAAAATTATTGCGCAGCTAATTTGCCAATCGAAAGCATCGAGTTCTTTGATGTGATTGAATATTTTCACCATTACTGGCCTCCCAAAACCTAAAGCTTTAAAGAAGTTATTCTCCACCCGTGTCAACAATCAGCTGTACGCTGATGTTTCTAACAAATTACTTTTACATTAGAGTTCTCTACAAATGATGGTGAGTAATTTATTTATAAATCTGTGATCAGTTTATATTTTGGTACAAGCATTTTCATGCCACTCCACGCCACCAAATACGCAACACCACAGATAATAAACATAATGGTGTAACCTGTTTCAATGTGGCCGAGTGCTTTATAATGATCGAAAAGAGCGCCACCTATTTTGGTTACAATAACACCACCTATGCCACCCGCCATACCGCCAATACCAACAACAGAACCAATTGCTTTTTTCGGAAACATATCAGATACCGTTGTAAAAAGATTTGCACTCCAGGCCTGATGCGCGGATGCCGCAATGCCAATGAAAAATACGGGGAACCAAAAACTAATGTTGCCAAGGTATTGTGCCGCCAGTATAACTAACGGAAAGAGAGCGATTACAAACATAGCGCGCATTCTACCATCGTACACGCCATATCCTTTTTTTATAAAATACATTGGGAACCAACCACCACCAACGCTACCTACCATTGCCATGGTATAGACAACAAACAAAGGCAACACAACCCCTTCATCAACAATGCCGTATTGAGCTTTCAAAAAAGCAGGCAACCAAAACAAGAAGAACCACCAAACGCCATCGGTAATAAATTTACCAAAGGCAAAAGACCATGTTTGATTATAGTGCAACAACTTTGCCCACGTTACTTTTTCTTTTGTGCTCGTTGGCGATACAATTTCTTCATCACTATTTATATAGGCTAACTCGCCAGCCGACAGTCGTTTTTGATTTTCAGGTTTTTGATAAAATAAAATCCAAAGCAGTAGCCATAAAAATCCGGTGATACCTATAATTATAAAGGCAGCTTCCCATCCCCAGTTTTTAAAAATCCACGGAACAGTAAGGGGTGCTAAAATGGCTCCGATGTTTGTGCCGGAATTAAAAATGCCGGTAGCAAGCGATCGTTCATGCTTGGGAAAATATTCGGCTGTTGCTTTGATTGCTGCTGGAAAATTACCTGCCTCACCAAAGGCTAATAACGCACGCGAAAACATAAAGCCTAAAACAGATACCGACATGGTTGCTATTCCGAACCAGCCCAACATGGAAGAAATGGTTTGCCCGATGGGAATTGAAAACGCATGAACAATGGCTGCTAACGACCAAATAATAATTGCCAATGCATATCCTTTTTTGGTGCCGAGCGTATCAATCAATCGACCAGCAAACAACATGGAAATGGCATAGGTAAATTGAAAGACGGCAGCAATATTAGCGTAGTCAGTATTTGTCCAGCCAAAAATTTCTTCTAGTCTGGGTTGTAATAAACTCAATACCTGCCGATCTAGATAATTTACGGTTGTGGCGAAAAAAACCAACGCGCAAATAGTCCAACGATACTTACCAACTTGGCCATTGAGTTTTCCTACCTTCATTTTATCTGGTTAAAAATTAATTTGATTCAGCATTCTTTTTTCTTACTCGTTGAATTATCTCCAACGACTGTTCAACACGCTTTTGAAGTAACGGCCAGTCTCTTGTTTCAAGTATTTCTTTTGTGAAAAGCTGCGAACCCAATCCTACACAAGTAGCGCCAGCGTTAAACCAAGAAGAGAGACTTGTTTCGTTTGGCTCAACACCTCCCGTTATCATTAATTTTAAATCTGGCACAACGGGCAAAATAGACGAAATAAAGCCCGGTCCCAACACCGAACCCGGAAATACTTTTGTAACGCCAGCACCATGTTCTTTTGCGGTTACAATTTCAGTTAAGGTAGCACAACCTGGAATCCAAAGCGTATTGTGCGCATGGCAAACTTCTGCCATCTCCAGTTTTAAAATGGGTGATATAATAAAGTGCGCGCCAGCATCAATAAATTTTTTTGTTGTAGCGCCATCCAGAATAGTACCTATGCCCAGCATAAGATCAGAATACTTTTTAGCTACTTCAATCAATGCGCCAAAAACTTCAAACGAATTTTTTCTTCTGTTGGTAAACTCGAATACACGAACACCACCACGATAGGCCGCTTCCAAAACCTGCGTTGCTACACGTACATCATCGTGCGTAAAGAGCGGCACAAGACCTGTGCTGCTCATTGTTTCAATTATTTGTTGTTTGTTGAACGTCATATTATTATCGTAAAAGTTTTCCGACATTTTCTCCTCGCACTAATGCTTCTACCTCCGATACTGACACGAGGTTTGCATCACCCTCTATCGAATGTTTTAATACGCAGGAAGCCGTTGCAAATTCAATGGTAAGTTGATCACTTTTTTTAGTTAGCCAACCAAAAATTAAGCCCGCCATAAACGCATCGCCTGATCCAACACGATCTACTATATGTGTAAGATCATACTCAGTCGAATGAAGTAATTCTTTACCATTATAAAGTATGCTACTTATTTTATTGTGAGAGGAGTTGATTGAATCACGATGTGTGGTACTAATCTTTTTCACACCAGGTAATGCCTTCATTACATTTTTACACGCTAACTCAAAATTATCTCCGGTTATGCTCAGGCAGTTTTCGAAATCAGCAATGCCACCAACAACCATATCGCTAAGTTCGATCAACCCCGGCATAATGTCTCGCGCTGCTTTGCCATATTGCCATAGATTTCTTCTGTAATTAATATCACCCGACACCGGAACATTATGTTTGCGCGCTGCGGTCAATGCCTCCATGCATACATCGGCAGCGCCCTGAGAAACAGCCGGTGTAATGCCAGACCAATGAAACCACGAAGCGTTGCTCATGATAGCATCCCAATCAATCATACCTGGTTTAATATGCGCAAAAGCAGAATTAAAACGATCATAAATAATTTTAGAGGAACGTTGCATCGCACCATTTTCAAGAAAGTATATACCCATTCGCTCCTCACCAAATAAAATATGAGTGGTATCAACCTTAAATTTTTCCAAACTCTGCACCGCGGCTCTTCCTAGATCGGTATCCGGAAACCGAGTTACGTGGGCTGCGTCTAAACCATAGTTGCGTAATGATATTCCAACATTGGCTTCAGAACCAGCATATAAGACATTAAACTGTTCAGCTTGCGTAAACCGCGCAAAGCCGGGGGCTGATAAGCGCATCATCACCTCGCCAAATGTTATAATCTTGTTCATATAAATTTTATAAATTGTATAATAAGCAATCGTACTTATTGGTACCACTCAAACCTTTGTCTATTAATTAAAATAAATTTTAATTAATAGACAATATTTCCATAATTTCACAGGCCTTACAAATCCATCCTGCGATATAATAATTTACAAATATGGCAAACAAATTTTTAAAAAATACATCCTTCTGATAACGTTTATTTATTACTGTTTTTATTTCCACTCATAAAAATAAAATCATTACCTATTTTTGCAACATGAAATTTATTACTGAAGACTTCCTTCTCACCAATGCTTTCGCTAAAACGTTATACCATCAATACGCGAAGAGTCTTCCCATCATCGATTATCATTGCCATTTGTCGCCACACGATATTTCGACAAATCGGCAATTTGAAAGTATCACGAAAGTATGGTTAGAGGGCGATCATTATAAATGGCGTGCCATGCGCACGTTAGGCATTGACGAAAAATACATTACTGGTAATGCGTCTGACGAAGATAAATTTATGAAATGGGCGAGCACCGTTCCATACACCGTTCGCAATCCGTTATTTCATTGGACTCATCTTGAACTACAACGCTATTTTCAAATACATGAAATTCTGACACCTGAAACAGCTTCTGAAATATTTATAACCAGTAATGATAAACTTAAAGACCCCACCTATTATACTCGCGGCCTGCTAACTAGAATGAATGTTGAGGTGGTGTGTACAACGGATGATCCAGCGGATTCCCTTGAACATCATCAAAAAATAAAAAAAGAAAATTTTACATCACAAATACTTCCTACGTTCCGGCCTGATAAAGCATATGCTGCTGAAAATTCAGAAAACTACCTTACCTATCTCGAAAAACTGTCAAGCGTATCGGGCATTGCCATAAATAATTTTACCGGTTTGCTGCAAGCGCTTGAGAACCGTATTCATTATTTTCATTCGCATGGTTGTAAGCTCGCTGACCACGGCCTTGAGCAACTGTATTTCTTTGAAAAGCAAAATTCAAATACTGTCGATCAAATCTTTCATAAGATCAAAAAGAATGAGGTATTATCGGCAGAAGAAATTCGATATTTTAAATATCAGGTGTTGGTTGAATTGGGAAGAATGTATCATAAAAAAGGTTGGACACAACAATATCATCTTGGTGCGTTGCGAAATACAAATGAGCGCATGCTTAACAAACTTGGGGCCGATACCGGTTTTGATTCGATTGGCGATTTTTCACAAAGTGTTGCGCTCAGTAAATTTTTAAATGAACTTGATAGCACGGATCAACTTGCTAAGACAATTTTATATAATCTCAATCCTGCAGATAACGAAGTGATGGCAACCATGATTGGAAACTTTAATGATGGATCTATAAAAGGTAAAATCCAATTTGGTTCTGCGTGGTGGTTTCTTGATCAAAAAGATGGAATGGAAAAACAAATAAATGCACTTTCCAATCTTGGCTTGCTCAGTTGCTTTATCGGCATGCTG
>JBBRFY010000155.1:0-11363 GCA_038241205.1 Cytophagales bacterium | reverse complement strand
ACTCAGAGCCAAAAGTTAGAAACACCGCCATTAAAACCGCGATCAAAAAATATAATTCTGAGGTTATAAATGCAATTATTGAGAGTTTAGGAAGTCCAGTGTATAGTAATCAGGCAATGAATGCGTTGGTGCAAATTGGTGAAGATACTATCACCGCGTTGGATTCTGCTTTTTACCGAAGTGGCCAAAGCACACAGGTAATGTTGCGACTCGTGCAGGTACTTGGGCGTATTGGTGGACAGCGAGCTCGCGAAATTCTTTGGGGAAAAATTGACTATCCTAATAAGGTAGTGGTGTCGCAAGTTCTTAGTTCATTAGGCGAATGCGGCTTCAAGGTTGGAATATCGCAAATAACGCGTATTAAATATGCCATCGAGTCGGATATTGCCGATATCAGTTGGAATTTAAGCGCCATTCAAGAAGTAGGTGTTAGTGCCTTTAGCGCGGAAATAAAATCTTCCTTACGTTGGGAGGTTCAGAGCGACATCGAGCACATTTACATGTTGCTTACTATGTTATATGATACCCGGTCGATCCAGCTCGTAAAAGAAAATATTGATAGCAGAACTTCGGAAGGTATTGCCTTTGCAATTGAATTATTAGATGTGTTTTTATCGGAGCAGCTGAAGCAACGCGTTATTCCTATTTTGGATGATATTTCAGACTCAGAGCGAATTAACCGATTAGGAGATTTCTATCCACGCGTAAAATTGGATTCTAATCTGGTGCTAAAGTTTATGATCAACAGAGATTTCACACAATCAAATCGATGGACAAAAGCATGTGTGTTGTATCAGATCGGGATGTTGCGCATTCATGATTTTAAAATGGATTTGATTGCACAGCTTTTCAACCCCGATAGTTTGATACGCGAAGTATCGGCCTGGGCGTTGTATAAAATTAGTGAAGAATCGTACAATCAAAATACCAAAAGATTAACCGATGAGGTAAAGAGAGAACTTGATGTTCTTATTGTTCATTCAAGAAGAATGACCAGGTTCGGCAAGGTTCAATTTTTTCAACAGATTGAAGTGTTTAAAACCGTTCCAGGAATTACACTTTCGTATTTGGCTGATATATGTGAAGAGCTCAGGTTAAAGGTAGGAGAGTCGCTTACTCTAGATGAGAAATCCAATAACAACTTTTACGTTATAGTAAACGGCACGGTAGATTTTTATCAACGAGGTGAGCTGGTTGGGGAGTTTTTAGAAGGACAATTTGTGGGAGAGATGTTGGCGTTACCTAACTTTGTAAATACTAATTTAATCATTTCTAAAACAGAGGTTGTAATTTTGAAATTTAACAAAGATCAGTTTTATGAGCTTCTCTCTGATAATGTGAAGTTGGCGGATAAAATGATTGAGTTTATATAATCTTTATGAGCAAGTCTAAAAAAATTTTCTTGCTGGCAGCCATCTTGTTTTTTGCCATTCTATTTTATGCAAGCTACGATATAAGTAGACGCACAACCTTTCCGGGATCAAAAGCACAACTGCCGGAGCGACTTAAGAAAGTATATATAAAACCCGATTCGATAAAATCGGATACACCTAGGGTTGAGTAGAAAAAACGTTACATTTTTTTAATAAAAAATTAGCAAACGGTTGTTATAACCTCTATTTATTTTATATTTGAAACAGATTAAAGCCAACTATAGACACGAAAATCCCCCTTAGTCGAGTACTTCGGGGGATTTTCACTTTTTAGACAGTCTGCTTTTCGATCTAACCTTTTGCTAAATCCATCCATCCGTCATATTTTCCGATAGTCGATTTCTTTGTTTTGTTTTCCAATCAATCGTGTAGGTTTGTAACAGATTAAAGCCAACTATAGACAATGAAAATCCCCCGAGGTCAAGGACTTCGGGGGATTTTCTTTTTTTGAATTAGTTAACCCCGTTTCGTGTTAGTGGTCTCAGTCTACTATTCTAAGAATCTTTATTTTTCAAGCTACGGGAATATTGAATACATTAATTTTTAATTCTTTTGAATGAAATACTTTCTGTCGCTTTTCCTCAGCGTTATTTTAATTGAAGCCCGCAGTCAGAAGTTTATTATTGAAAAAAGTTTGGTCTCTTTTTACGCGCACGCTACGGTAGAAGATATTGCCGCAAAAAATGAAAAAACGGCTGGCCTCTTTAATGCCAGCACAAATGAAGTTGCGTTTTCAATTCCAATTAAGGATTTCAAGTTCGCTAAATCATTGATGAAGGAACACTTCAATGACAAATATTTAGAAAGTGATGTGTTTCCTAAATCGACTTTTCAAGGTCAAGTTCAAGGATTTGACGTCATGCAAAATCAAACCCAGAAGGTTGTGGCGAAAGGTAATTTTACAATTCATGGACAAACGAAGGAAGTGGTTGTACCCGGCACGATAGAGAGACAGGGTGACCGACTCTTGTTTAACGCTGTGTTTATTGTAAAACTTGATGATTATAAAATTGCAGTTCCCCAAGTGTTGTGGCAATCTATTGCAGAACAAGTGCACGTTACTGTTGACGTTGTGTTTACTCCGCAATGATATGAATACCTCGATAATCCCGTGGTGTACGGACGAAATATATCAAAGGTATTGCCAATCGATGACGGCAATCATGCAACCCTTTTATTTCTAACTTGTCTATCCAACGGATAGTTTTTAAATCAATTGGAGCAACAGGTAATCGAACTTCATAATGACCTCATCGCCCGATGCAAAATGGGCGATCAGAATGCGCATTATCATTTGTATAAACTGTATTCAAAAAGTATGTACAACGTGGCGTATCGTATTGTTGGAAATGAAGATGATGCAAGCGATGTGTTACAGGAGTCTTTTATAAGTGCTTTTCGAAACTTAGAGAGTTATCGTGCCGATGCAACATTTGGTGCCTGGATAAAGCGAATTGTGGTAAACAAATCGATTAATGCTTTACAGCGCAGAAAGTTTGAGCCTATTCCGGAAGATGACCGATGGGATGTTGCCGAGGAAGAAGTTGCTGTTCCGTATGCTGATGACTTAACAGTTGATCGCGTAAAAAAGAGTATTAACCAATTGCCCGATGGATACCGATCGGTGCTTTCGTTGTATCTTTTAGAAGGTTATGATCATCAGGAAATTGGAGAAATTATGAGTATAAGCGAATCAACTTCCAAGTCGCAGTTGAATCGTGCTAAAACAAAATTGAGAGAACTTTTAAAGGACACGGTATGAAAGATAAAATGGAAGAATTTATACGTCAAAACCGAAATGCATTTGATGATAAGGAGCCTTCAGAAAAAGTTTGGCGCAACATTAAAATATCACTTTCTTTTGGTAAGAAAGTTTGGTTTAATAACCTAACACTTTGGCGTGCTGCAGCAATTATCTTTTTTGCACTGTCCGTTTATCTGCTTATTCCCAAAAATATTGGTGCATCCAAATCAGAATTAATCTCATCAAGAGAGTTTAAGGATGTCGAAAATTTCTATACCCAGCAAATTTCGAATAAAGTTAAACTCATTCATGATTATAAAAACAGTGAAGGTTTAAATGGATTTACCCAAGACTTTCAACAATTGGAAGCCATGTATTTGGTGTTGAAAGAACAGATGAACGTTAGCCCCAGCGATAAGGTAAAAGATGCTTTGGTACTAAATCTTTTGGTACGCATCGACTTGTTAAACCAACAATTGCATTCATTGGAAAAAGAAGTTTCAGTGAAAGAAGAAAATCAATCCAAAACATCGATCTAATTCAATCCCCGTTTTGTCTTTATAAATAGTTGTATTTTTCTGAGGTCAACACTACTCCAAAACCATAAGACTAGTATTGGCGATCTGATTGTATAGTTTAAATTGCCGTTTCAAATTTATGTTATGAAATACGTTTTTGTTTGTATTTTCTTTTGTTTTTCAATTGCTGGTGTTGCGCAAGATCATGGATTCCCATTTGGACAAGTTACCTATCGTGATTTGGATATTAAAAATTATGATAAAGACACTTCTGCCGTAGCGGTTGTATTAAACGAGTTTGGCGAAGCATACATTGATAGCGGTAACGATAATAATTTGTTGCTAGAGTATCATGTTAAAATAAAAATTCTAAATAAAGCAGGTACAGATCAGGCAAATTTTGAGATTCCATTGCGAAAAAGTAATGGCAAAGAAGAAGTGATTAAAAATGTTCAAGCTTCTTCGTACAACTATGAAAATGGAGTAATGAAGGAGGCTAAGTTAGACACGAAGAATATCTTTAAAGAAGAACGAAGTAAATATTGGAATCTTTCAAAATTTGCAATACCGAACGCCCGTGTAGGTAGTGTTATTGATGTGAAATACACGCTTGAATCTCCTTTTATTTATAATTTTAGAACATGGACTTTTCAGGGTGAAATTCCAAAAGTAAAAAGTGAATATTGGGCAACCATTCCGGGCAATTACATTTACAGTATTTCTTTGAGAGGATTTTTGCAACTCAGTAGAAACGAAAGCGAACTCGTTCGTGATTGCTTTTCGCCAGGTGGTGGCAATACAGCAGAATGTGCTAGATCTATGTGGGTCGTTAAAGATGTACCGGCATTTGTAGAAGAGGAATATATGACGGCCAGTTCTAATTTTATTTCTTCTATTAATTTTGAACTCTCAGAGATTCGTTATTTTGACGGACGAAAAAATAAAATTACAAAGGAATGGAAGGATGTTGAACAAGAGTTGAAAGCGGATAATAAATTTGGTATTCAACTTAAGCGGGGAAAAGATATTGTTGATGGAAAAGTAGATCAGCTAATAATAGGCGAGACAAACCCACTGGTAAAGGCGAAAAAAATTTATGATTTCATTCGGTTTTGGTATCGGTGGAATGACGTGTATGGTGCCTATAGCGAATTTGGAATTAAGAAAGCATTCGATACTAAAATTGGTAATGTTGGTGACATAAATTTATCGTTAATAGCTGCGCTCAAATATGCAGAACTTGATGTTGAGCCGTTGCTGCTTTCAACGCGTAGAAATGGATTGGTCACGGAGCTGTTTCCGATACTGAGTGATTTTAATTATGTTGTGGCGAAAGTAAACATTGGCGATAAGGTTTATTTATTAGATGCCACCGATGACTTCGTTTCATTTGGCCTTCTTCCCGAGCGTTGTTTGAATGGAAAGGGAAGAGTTTTTGGAGCAAAAGAATCGTATTGGTATGATATAAAACCTACCGAGAAAGAGAAAACGCTCTCTATTATTAATCTGGTCTTAGATTCATTAGATGTTATGCGTGGAACAATTCAATATTCTTTTATTTGATACAAAGCAGCGAGTCAGCGTAGTAAGCTCAGTACGTTTGCAAGTGAGAAAGAATTTATAGATGATATTAAAAAGCGAATGCACGACATTAGTATTGAGCATTTTGAATTTCAAAATGCAGAGGATTCCTCTAAGCCGTTAATACTTAAACTTGATGTGGAAATTCAGGCCTTTGATAATCTAAATACAAATCAGTTTTTGTTCAATCCTTTTTTGGGTGACCGTTGGCAAACGAATCCTTTTAAATCTTCAGAACGTCTGTACCCCGTAGACTTTGGCGCACCGCTTGAGGAAACAATGGTGTTTTCACTTACCTATCCGAATAACTTTGAAATAGATGAATTGCCAAACAGGGTTGGTTTAGCACTTCCTAATAATGGTGGAAGGTATATCTGTGAAGTTCAACAAGTTGCCAATCGTTTTACGCTAAATCATTCTCTTCAAATTTCTAAGACTGTTTTTTCTTCAGAAGAGTATCATTATTTGAAAGAATTATTCAATCGGGTAATTCAGGTTCAACAGACAGATCTTGTTTTTAAGAGAAAGTAAGATCGAAATAAACGGCTCTACTGTAATGCCAACGATTTTGGTTAAATAGTATAGAAAACTGTATTTTCTGGTTTATCTTATGGCCGTATGAGAAAACTAGTCTTTAGCGTAATAGTTGTTTCTGTTCTGAGCAACTGCTCCAACCCAAAAGAAAAAATTCCCCCTGTAACAACCATGGAAAAATCATCCGGAAAGATGGTGGTCTATCAATTGATGACGCGCTTGTTTGGAAATAAGAAAACAACAAACAAAACCTTCGGAACGATTGAAGAAAATGGCGTGGGTAAATTCAATGACATTACGAATGTTGCTTTAAAATCGATTAAGGAATTAGGCGTTACGCATATTTGGTACACTGGTGTTATAGAGCATGCCACGCTCACAGATTATAGTCGGTTCGGAATTGCAGTTGACGATGCTGATATTGTGAAAGGTATTGCAGGATCACCGTATGCCATTAAAGATTACTATGATGTAGATCCTGATTTGGCTGTAGATGTTAAGAATCGAATGCAGGAGTTTGAAAGTCTTGTTGAGCGCACGCATTCAGAAGGTTTAAAAGTGATTATTGATTTTATTCCAAACCATGTTGCGCGCGCGTACAAATCGGATGCGAAACCAGATAAGGTAAAAGATTTAGGTGAAAGCGATGATAAAACAGTTTCGTTTAACGCCAACAATAATTTTTACTATTTGCCCGGTCAATCTTTTGTGCCTCCCAATGGTGTTAACACCGCAAGCGATGAAGCAACTGCTGTCGATGGAAAATTTGAAGAAACTCCAGCGAAGGTTACAGGCAATGATCAGTTTACAGCAAGCCCCGGAATTAATGAGTGGTTTGAAACGGTAAAATTAAATTATGGAGTAGATATCCAGCAAAACAAACAAACGCATTTTGATCCAGTACCAGACACGTGGATGAAGATGAAAGACATTTTAGTTTTCTGGGCTAATAAAAATGTGGATGGCTTTCGATGCGATATGGCCGAGATGGTGCCGGTAGAATTTTGGCAGTGGGTTATTCCGCAAGTGAAAGAAGTGAATGCAGAAATTATTTTCATTGCAGAGATTTACAATCCAGCAGAATACAAAAATTATCTTCAAAAAGGTAAATTCGATTTTCTATACGATAAGGTTCAACTGTATGATACGCTTCGTTATTTGGTTAACGGTGAACGAGCTGCTACCGACATTGATAAAATTCAAAAAAGTCTTTTGGGCATAAATCAAAACATGCTTCACTTTCTGGAGAATCATGATGAGCAACGGGTTGCTTCCCAGTTTTTTGCTGGCGATCCATGGAAGGCAGCACCTGCAATGGTAATCAGTGCAACAATCGACAAAGGTCCGGTAATGATTTACAACGGTCAGGAAGTGGGAGAGGACGGATTAGGTGTTGAAGGATTTCAAGGTGATGATGGGCGTACTACTATTTTTGATTATTGGGGAATGCCGGTCTTTCAGAAATGGACGAACAATGGAGAGTTTGATGGCGACTCATTAAGCATGGAGCAAAAACAACTTCGTCAATTCTATAGCGATCTTTTAAACCTCGCGCAAAAACGTCCTGCATTAAATCAAGGAGATTACATTGATATTACCGCATCGAATGATGCCAATAACTTTAATGGAAAGGTAGTGGCATACATTCGACACTTTGGTGATGAACGACTGCTGATCATTGCCAGTTTTAATTCAGAAGATCAAATGGTAAACATTAAAATACCTTTAGATGTTGCTACTAAAATCGGATTAGAATCTCCTGATAAATACCTTGCTAGAGATCTTTTGTGGCGAGAAATGGAAATGGGTTTTGCCAACGACTTTTCTTTTCACTTAAAATTGAAACCGTATAGTTCTCATATTTTTAAAATCAAATAAAGTTTTATGAAATACCTTTATTCGGCTACCGTAAGTATTGCGCTACTATTTCTTTTAGGATGTGAATCGAAGCGACACAAACCGGCTGAATGGCCGCTTGGTGTTAAGTATGAAGTGTTTGTGCTTTCGTTTGCGGATGGCGATGGCGATGGCAAAGGCGATTTTAAAGGCCTTACTTCGAAGTTAGATTATTTGCAAGACTTGGGTGTGAATGGAATTTGGCTGATGCCGATTATGAATTCGCCTACCTATCACAAATATGATGTAACGGATTATAAAAGTATCAATCCAGAATACGGCACCATCGATGATTTCAAAAAATTTGTTGAAGAAGCACATTCGCGCAACATCAAAGTTGTTATCGATTTAATTTTAAATCATACAGGCTCAGACCATCCGTGGTTTCAAAGTGCAATAAAAGGTAAAGACAGTCCGTATCGCGATTATTATGTGTGGGCTAACAAAGATTCTATTCGCGACCAGATTGCAAAAAAGAATACCTCGTTCGATTCGGATAATATTAAGCAGTGGCACACGGTAAAAGGCGATACACTTTTAGAAAATTATTATGGATTTTTTTGGAGCGGCATGCCTGACTTAAATTTCGACAACCCAAAAGTGCGCGATGAATTTAAAGACATTGGAAAATTTTGGCTGAAAGATTTGAATGTGGATGGTTTTCGATTAGACGCTGCTAAGCATATTTATCCGGACGATAGAGCGGAAGATAATCATGCCTTCTGGATAGAGTTTAGAAAAGAGATGGAAAAGATTAAGCCTGATGTTTACCTTGTTGGTGAAGTGTGGTCTTCTGCAAAAGTAGTAGCACCATATCTAAAAGGAATTCCTTCGCTTTTTAATTTCGATATGGGGTATGCCATTACCAATGTTGTTAATGCCGGCAAAGACACAATTGGTTTAATTAGCAAGTACAAGGAAATAAGCGATTTCTATACAACCGTTACAAGCGATTACCTTGATGCTACCTTCTTGCGAAATCATGATCAAAATAGAATTTTGAGTGACGTAGGAGATGATCCCGCGAAAGCGAGAGTGGCCGCTGGAATTTTATTAACCCTGCCGGGAACGCCTTATATATATTATGGTGAAGAGATTGGTATGCTGGGCACAAAGCCCGATGAATTTATTCGCGAGCCGTTTTTATGGGATATGGGCGATGCTGATAATACCCAAACAAAATGGGAGAAACCAAAATTTAGTAATGATGAAACGGTTACTCCTTTGCATGAACAGAAAGTGACTGCCAATTCCATGTATCGTTTTTATAGAGATCTTATTCACTTCCGCAATGGAAGCAGGGCACTAACAAAAGGCGACATAGAGAACTCAACATTAAGTATTGATGAAGTGGTGAGTTTTATTCGTCATTATAGAAACGAAAAATTATTGGTGTTGAACAATGTATCGGATGCGGAAGTGATTGTAACGCTGGCGGATGATAACAAAAAGTTTGATGCAATAAGTTACACGTCTGATGAAGCGGCATACCTACAAGATGGAGTGTTAATACTTCCTGCCTTTTCTACCGTAATATTGAAATAGAATAAAAATGAATTTGATAAACGGACAAGCGCGTGTCATTATTGAAAATGTTCAGCCTCAGGTTGATGGTGGATTGTATCCAGCGAAACGAACGATTGGAGAAAGGGTAGATGTATCAGCTGATATTTTTGGCGATGGCCATGATCACATTCGCGCTCGACTTCATTTCCATAAAGAAGAAGGAATAACGCATGTTTTAGAAATGAATCCAACGTTCAATGACGGATGGAAAGCATCTTTTGTTGTTGCTGAAAAAGGTAATTATCGTTTCACAGTTTCAGCATGGATAGATCAATTCGAAACATGGTACGATGGTTTTAAAAAGAAAGCCAATGCGCGAATAGAGGTTACGGTAGAATTGATGGAAGGTGCTTTGTTTTTAAGGAGACTATCGTTAGAGAATGAAGCCAAGAAACTAGAAGGCGATTATAGTAAAGCCATCGAATATGTGTTGGGCAATGAATTTGCGGAATTGGTGCACGCGCATCCACTCATTGAATTTGAAACTACCTATCCGCAAGAATTTGTAGTTCGGGTTGAACATGTAAAAGCAAACTTCAGTACGTGGTACGAATTGTTTCCGCGCTCGGCATCGCTAGAAGGTAAGCATGGAAATTTTAAAGACGTAATCAAACTTTTGCCACGCGTGGCTTCCATGGGTTTTGATGTACTTTACCTTCCGCCTATCCATCCAATTGGAAAAATAAATCGCAAAGGAAAAAATAATAATGTTCGATCGCTTCCTGATGAACCGGGTTCCCCCTGGGCAATCGGTAGTGATGAAGGTGGACATAAAGCCGTTCATGCTGAATTGGGTACGCTCGATGATTATAAAAAATTAATTGAGGAAGCGAAGAAACAGAATATTGATATAGCGTTAGATCTTGCGTTTCAATGTGCGCCCGATCATCCATATGTAACGGAGCATCCTGAATGGTTTAAGCAACGTCCAGATGGAACGATTCAATATGCAGAGAATCCTCCAAAAAAATATCAGGATATATATCCCTTCAATTTCGAAACCGAGGCGTGGAAAGAATTGTGGATTGAATTAAAATCAGTCATCACGTTTTGGATTGACAATGGTGTAAAGATTTTTCGTGTTGATAACCCACACACCAAGCCAATACCTTTCTGGGAATGGGCGATAGCAGAGGTGAATAAAGAGTATGATGATATTATTTTTTTAGCCGAAGCATTTACACGTCCGAAGATCATGGACTCATTAGGAAAAATTGGATATACCCAATCGTACACCTACTTTACTTGGCGCGTTACAAAAGAAGAAATTGTTCAGTACATGAATGAATTGGTGGAAGGCCCATCGCGTAATTTCTTTCGTCCAAACTTTTGGCCTAACACACCCGATATACTTCCGTTTCATCTTCAGCATCAAGGCGAAAATATTTTCATTATACGAATCGCGCTAGCGGCTACGCTTTCGTCTAACTATGGCATGTATGGACCGGTTTATGAATTCAACGACAATGAACCATTGCCGGGCAAAGAAGAATATCACAACTCAGAGAAGTTTGAAGTGAAACATTTCGATTGGAAAAAAACCAATCGCATGACGGATATAATCACGCTGCTGAACCATGCTAGAAAAAATCATGCAGCATTGCAATCAACTTGGAACATTCAATTCTGTGCAATCGAGAATCCGAATTTAATCGCCTTCATTAAAGCAACAGATGATTTATCCAATATTATTCTCACGATTGTGAACCTTGATCCAAATGGAAAACAATCTGGTTTTGTGCAGTTGCCAAAAGAGAGATTAAAACTTTCGGATCGCATCAATGTAAAGGTGAAGGATTTAATTACAGACGAACAGTTTACCTGGATGCAAGAATGGAATTACGTTGAGCTCGATCCGTTCAAAATGCCATTCCATTTGTTTAAAGTTGACGTACACGAATCACATATGTAATACATGACCGCCCCTCTTAAAAGTAACGACCCACTTTGGTATAAGGATGCTATCTTCTATGAAGTATCCGTTCGCGCATTTTACGATAGCAATGGCGATGGCATTGGCGACTTTCAAGGCTTGATTCAAAAGTTGGATTACCTTGAAGATCTTGGTATAACCACCATTTGGTTGTTACC
>JBBRFY010000154.1:0-11397 GCA_038241205.1 Cytophagales bacterium | reverse complement strand
TCAGCGGCAGGGTTAGATCAAATAGGTGCCACTGCAGTTTGTGGAACATCGACAACATTAACAGGAAACACACCAACAATCGGCACCGGTTTATGGAGTGTTGTATCAGGCGCAGGCGGAAGTTTTGTAAGTATTAACAGTTGGAGCAGCGTATTCAATGGAGTTGCTGGAACTACCTATACCTTACGTTGGACGATCAGCAATGGAATTTGCATCGCTAGCGCAGACAATGTTGACGTACGGCTTGATCAAACCCCTACAACATCTTTGGCAGGGAACGATATTATCCAATGTAACACAAGCACGTTCACATTAGCTGGAAACAATCCTGCTATCGGCACGGGAACTTGGACTTACGTAAGCGGCTTTGCTGGAATTGCCATTACTACACCGGGTTCAAATGTAAGTTCAGTCACCGGATTGACTGCTGGCAATACCGTTACTTTACGCTGGACAATCAATAGTGGTGTTTGTACTAATTTTGATGATGTAACGCTAACAAATAATGTTGATCCATTTGTCACGGTTCCGTCCGACCAAAACTTATGCGCAAATACTTTGACAGCTCCGGTCGCTTTCAGTGGAAACGCGGCCTTCTATAATTGGACAAATGATACTCCATCCATTGGGTTGCCTGCTAATGGCGTTGGAAATATTGGTTCTTTTACTGCCCTTAACTCAACTGGAGTTCCAGTTGTTGCCACCCTTACGATTGTTCCAGTAAGCGGCATTTGTACAGGTACCTCACAGAGTTTTACCATTACTGTTAAGCCCATTCCCGTAATCAATCCCATCTCAAATTTTGCAAGCGGAACAGGAGTTTTGGTTAACCCAATTCCGGTTACCACGCTTGCCATGGGGGGAGAAACTATTACGTGGAGTGGTGGGGCTAGCGTGGGATTAGCGGATGGAACCGGGTCATCGCCAATTCCATCGTTTACAACTTTGAATGCAGGTGTAACAACACTTTCATCCACAATAACTGTAACGGCCGTTAAGGATGGATGCCCTGCACCCGCGGCAAACTTTAGCATTACGGTTTATCCCGTGCCGGGTGCCATCGCGGGTGATCAAAATATTTGTAATGGAGATTATTCAAGCGTTCTTATAACGGCCACGGTCGTAGGCACAACCTTTACCTGGACTATTGGATCGGGAGGCTCAGGAATAGTATCAGGACAGGTTGCGGGGAGCGGAACTATAATATCGCAACAACTTTTTAGTGTTAATGGAGGTGTCGTAGAGTATATCATAACCCCCCGCGCCAACGGAGTGGATGGCCCACCATCATCGGTATTTATAGCAGTTTTATCTACCCCGATCGGAAATTCAATATCGACAGGAACCTATACTTCGTGTTCAGGCACAACATTGAATATTGTGCCCACATCAAACACTGCAGGAAGTACCTATACTTGGGTAGGTAACAATGGTAGTGGCGGAAGTGGGAACATTACAGACTCACCCGTTAATACTACGAATGGGCCGATTGATATTACGTATACGCTAATTCCAACTGGTCCATCACCTACATTTTGTACGGGTTTACCTTTCACGGTAGTGGTAACGGTAAATCCGAATCCAAGCTTTACGGCAACCAACAATACGCCAACGATCTGTAACGGATTTAACGCTGATATTTTATTCAACAGCAGCACGATCGGCCACCAGATTAATGTAGTGAGTGTGAATTATAATGGAGCAGGAAATAGCGGAACGATTATACCAAGCACAACAACATTCACCAATGGCAATAGCTTAATAGAAGCATTGACGAACAGCACGAGTGTTCCGATTGATGTTGTTTATACATTCAACGTAACGACCCCAGGTTCAACACCAGCTTGTCCATTGGCACCCGTTAATCAATCAGTAACGGTTCGAGTTTATCCTACACCAAATGCGTTGGCAAGTTCACAACGTATTTGTAGTGGAAGTACCAGTAACGTAGTGATCACAACTCCAAATGGCGTAGCGGTCACAATGTTTAGCTGGACACTTGGAACAATTACTGGCACATTGAGTGGACAGACTGCAAGCAGCGGAACATCCATTAGCCAAACCTTAACGAGTGCAGCGGGTGGGAGTGTAGAATACATAATCACCCCGATAGCGAACGGTTGTGCAGGCACACCGTTAGCACCAATTGTAATAACGGTAGATCCGATCCCGGTAGGGAATAATGTAGCTGCGGGTACGCATATTATTTGCTCAGGTACAAGTTTAAATATTACACCTACGTTGAGTGTAGGTTTAGGCACTTATACCTGGAGTGGTAGCAATG
The DNA here is from genome assembly GCA_038241205.1 of Cytophagales bacterium. GTDB lineage: Bacteria > Bacteroidota > Bacteroidia > Cytophagales > Cyclobacteriaceae > Chryseolinea. The sequence goes on along the minus strand of JBBRFY010000154.1, from coordinate 9,113 downwards.
GTAGCGGTGGTAGTGGCAATATAACAGACGCCCCGATCAATGCAACCAACAATCCGATTGATATTACCTATACCGTCATTCCAAAAGGATTGGGCACTACGTTCTGCGTTGGTTCACCTTTCACGATAGTGGTAACGGTAAATCCGAATCCAAGCTTCACAACCACGAACAGCACAACTACAATTTGTAGTGGATTGAATTCGAATATTTTATTTAACAGTACCACTACAGGCCACCAAATTAATGTGGTGAGTATAGATTATAATGGTGCCGGCAATAGTGGAACAATTATTCCTGGCACAACAACTTTTACGAATGGCAATACCTTATCGGAAGCATTGACGAACAGCACGAGTGTTCCGATTGATGTTGTTTATACATTCAACGTAACGACCCCAGGTTCAACACCAGCTTGTCCTTTGTCACCCGTTAATCAATCCGTAACGGTGCGGGTTTATCCTACACCAAATGCGTTAGCATTCACCCCGGTTGCAATCTGTTCTGGAGCGACAACGAATATTTTAATCTCTAATCCGAACGCTGTTACAGGCACTATCTTTAGCTGGACCGTTGTGGGCGTGCCTACTAATGTAACGGGGGCGAGTGCGGGAAGCGGTTCGGTAATCAGCCAACTATTAACGGCATCAGACGGTGTGTCCAACGGAACAGTTACCTACCGCATTATACCTACTGCCAATGGGTGTAGTGGAAATCCTTTTGATGTGACTGTAGACGTTACACCTAAACCAAGCATTACGAATCCTGCCACTGATTTTATTCTGGAAGTATGTAGCAATACTCCGTTAAATTTCACACCGACTTCAACGATAGCAGGCACAACATTCTCATGGACTTCGTCAGTAACCGGTAGTCTTACAGGTGTTACCGCCAGTGGCTCGGGAGCGATTATGGATACACCGATAAATTCAGGTAACACAAGCGGGGTAATTAATTATACCATTACACCTTCTGTTTCATCTTGTGACGGTGCTTCAAAAAATTATATTGTTACGGTTCTTCCCTTGCCCAATGCTTTTGCAACGAACCAGATGATTTGTTCAGGTTCGGCTGCATCGGTTATGATATCAAATCCAAATTCAGTTATTGGAACAAATTATACATGGACAGTTCAATCTGCCACGAATGTTACGGGTGCGCTCGCTGGAAGTGGATCAATAATCAACCAGGTTTTAACGAGTACGGATGGATTAAATAGTGGAGCCGTGATATATCGCATTACGCCTCGAGCGTTTGGTTGTGATGGCGTGCCGTTCGATGTAACGGTTGATGTGAAGCCAGTACCTGTGTTCTCTAATCCTGCTGTTACATTTTCACAACAAATATGCAGTGCCGAAACATTGAGTTTTATCCCTACATCGGTCATAGCAGGTGTCACTTTTACGTGGACCAGTAACATTGTGGGTAGCATCAACCCTGCAACGGTGACGGCAAGCGGCAGCGGTTCTATTGTTGATTCGCCTGTAAATACAGGAAATACTCCCGGTAATATTTATTATACCATTACCCCGAGTATAAATGGCTGCAGTGGTTTACCAAGAGATTTAATAGTGAAAGTAAAACCACTTCCCTCCGCATCTGCATCAGATGTTATTATTTGCAGCGGACAAACTGCCCTTGTTAATATTTCACCAGGGCCTGTCAATGTTTCAGCTACCACTTTTCAATGGACAGCTGTTGCTACAGGTAATGTGACCGGAGCATTTAGTTCAAATGGCTCAACTATTAATCAGACACTGTTTACAAATTCTTCTGTTGGCACAGTTACGTATACCATTACACCATCGGCCAATTTATGCGATGGCCCAATCAAAATTGTTACAGCCACCATTAACCCCGTTGCAACCGTAAATGCAGGGTTAGACTTTGAAGTGTGTGAAGACAATATTGTAAGTCTAAACGGTTCCTTTGGAGGGTCAACCTCTTCCGTAACGTGGAGTGGCGGGAGCGGCAGCGCGCAGTTCGGAAATGTTAACAGCGCAGCCACAACCTATACCCTAACACCTGCTGATATTTCGGGGGGTGGCATTACACTTCGGTTAACAACCAACAATCCCGGATTTCCATGTGCAGCGGTATTTGATGAAGTTTTTGTGAAAATCAATAAAAAACCGGTAGTGCAGATTTTCAATTTGGCGTCTTCGTATGCAGAGAATGATCCGCAAGTTGTAATGGCGGGAGTAAACAATTCAAGTAATGGTGGAACTGACTTGTTTACCGGGCCGGGAGTGGTTTCAGGAACTAATATTTTTGATCCCACCATTGCCAACAAAGATGCTTTCAATTTGGTAACGTATAAATTTACAGACGGTGTAACAGGTTGTTTCAACTCAGTATTTAAATCGGTGTATGTAAATCGCATCACCTCTATATCGTTTAACCTTGAATATGAAAATAGTTCGACTGCCTCGACCTCTGAAATTTGTTCGGATCTAGGGTCAGTACATCTAATAGGATCACCCCCTGTTAACACCGCGCTAACCGCATCTTTTACCAGCCCCGATATTCCGTTGCGGATAATAAAAAGTGGTTTGGAATATTATGTTGACACCAACGGACTCCCGCCTGGAGATTATCGTATAATTTATTCGTATACAAACTTGGCATTTGCAACGAACACGCTACTCAAAACTGTAACCGTTCGCCCAGCGCCAATTGCGAAAATTGAGGTGGGTGATAATTGCATTGGCACACCTGTAACATTTTTAGAAGGCTCTTCCATGACAGACGGTTCAAGTGTTTTAAATATTATAAACTACAATTGGCTTTATGGAGAAGGAAGTTCTGGAAGTAACGGCATGACGAATGAACCTGTCTTTACCCCTGGGTATTTAACAACAGGAGCGAAAACTGTAACCTTGGAAGTGACCACTAATTATCAGTGTAAAAGCAAAGACATCAAAACAATTAATATAGGTAGACCGCCACTTCCTGATTTTATAAACTCAGATTATTGCTTTGGATCATTAACTCAATTTACAGATAAATCGACCCCGACAGAAGGTGCCATCAATAGCTATACATGGGATTTTGGCGATGGTTCACCAACAGACGCTAGTAAAAATCCGCTGCATTCTTTTGGCGATCCTGGAACCTATGACGTGAAACTCGTGATTGGAACAACAACAAACTGTTCTGCAGAGATCACTAAACAAATTTTTATTTTAGATAGTCCGCTGCCAATCACCGCTAAAGATCCGTATCGCATAGACTTTGAGGATGGCGAAGGTTCATGGCTAGCGCAGGTTAATGTTGATTTATCAGGCACAGAAGAAAGCTGGGTATTTGGTCTACCAGCGGGTGATTTTATTAAAACGGATTATTCGGTATCACAAACCGGTAATGCCTGGTGGACAGGAGCGAACGCGGGAACATATTATGATAATGAAAAATCGTACGTAATAGGTCCTTGTTTTAATATCAGCCTGTTAAAACGTCCAATGATTTCATTGAACTATTGGGCTGATACCCAGGTAGGATATGATGGCGCAATCTTGCAATACTCAACGGATGCTGGGGGAACGTGGGTTCCACTTGGTGATGCCGAAGGCAGAGGAATTAATTGGTATAATGGCCGCAACATTGTAGGTAGCCCGGGCGGTGTTAGCAATTTTGCATGGAGTGAGGCAACGAAGGAGTGGAAGAACGCCCGATTTAATTTAGAGGAGATTGATCCAAGCAAACGCGATGTGGTTATTTTTAGAATTGCGTTTGGTAGTGATGGAAATACCCGCGTGAAGCAAGATGGATTTGCCTTCGATAATATTTACATAGGCGAGAAAAATCGAAATGTTTTGTTGGAGCATTTTACGAATATTGAAAGCTTGGAAAGTTTACAAGCAGATGTTTATTTGGATAATTTATATTCCGCATCGTACAATTTTAATGGCAGAGATTCTTCTGATTTTATTAATCTCGAATATCATATTGCCAATCCTGGATTTGATCAGATTAATGCCGATAACCCATACGATCCTTCCGCCAGAAGAGTTTTTTATGGAGTATCAAAACCTCCAGTCGCTATAATGGATGGTATTGTCGGTCAATATTACGACAACAGTTTTAATGGTGATTACACGCGTATTACAGATGCAGAAATAGATCGCAGAGCACTTGAAGATCCTGCTTTCAATATTACTGTTACAGAAACTTTAACTGCAGATGAAAACAGACTTCAACTTCATTTAGAATATATCTATATCGATTCTTTAAAAGATTTAGCGAAGCCAGTTATTTTACATGCTGCTTTGGTGGAGCGCGAACTACTGAGTAACACCAATTACCTTCGTAAACTTTTATTACAAGCAGAAGGTCGTTACGTTGACAAAACTTGGTCAATAGGCGATAAGGAAACAATAGATGTGGACTACAAAATTGACGTTCCAATTTCTTTCCCGGATAACTTATCAGTCATTGCGTTTGTTCAGAATTTCAATGATAGTAAAGGATATGTTAGAATATTGCAAACGGTCATTCAGAAAATATCACGAAAAACAGCGAGCACTATTGTGGCGGTTGAAAAAGATCCTGCCACTGAAATATCAGCATTGAAAATTTATCCGAACCCGGTATCGAATACCTTAAACCTTCAGCTTGAAAATGAACTGCACCACGATTACACTTGGAAGATGATTGATCAAAGAGGTATTGTGGTGTTAGATGGAAAGGTAAACCGTGACTTATCATCACCACAACAGGTTGATGTGAGCCGATTGGCAAGTGGAATTTATTTCATGGAAATTCAGTCAGGAGAGAAGTCGATCGTGTATCGAAAGATTGCGGTGATTAATCGAAACTAATGGGGAGCAAGTTCTTTTTCCAATTCGGGTAGTAGTGCTTCGCAGCTTTTTATAAACTGGTAAATTGTTTTCGGAAGTTCTACCAAATCAATTCTTTCTCTGCTGTGTTCTTCGATAGACGCCACCATATTGCGCACGGCTGTTATTCCCATTAACGTGAACGATGGTTTTATCTGGTGTGATAGGCGGGCTACTGTATCCCAATCCCCTTCTTCAGTTGCCGTTTTTATTTGGTTAAGAATAGGTGGGATGGATTGTGTAAACGTGCTTACCATTTCGCGTATAAAGTCTTCGTTGCTTCCTGATACCGAACGCAAATACTCTAGATTGTAAACTGAACTTTTTGGTTTTGAAGTTTTCTTTTTCTCTTTTTTGCTTGCCTTGATGTTAAGCTCTTCAAAGAGTTTTCTATACAGATCTTCCGGTGTGAAAGGCTTTGGTAAATAATCATCCATACCAGCCGTTAAGCACTTTTCAACATCGGCTCGTGTAGCGTTGGCCGTCAATGCGATAATAGTTACTTTACTTATTGGTGAATCCATCATTCGGATGGCCTGAGTGGTTTCATATCCATCCATCACCGGCATTTGAACATCCATCAAAACAACATCGTAGAAATTATTTTTTATTTTTTCAATAGCTACCAATCCATTCTCAGCCGTGTCAGTATGACATTGCCATTTTTTAAGAACGCTTTTCGCGTAAAGCCGATTGATGTCATTATCTTCTACAAGTAAAACAGAAAGCTCCGATGCATTAATTTCTTTTAACGCAGCATTATTTTTGGGCGATTCTAACGTGCGGGTTTTGCCAATGCCATATGGAATGAAAACAATAAAGGTAGAGCCCTCATTTACCTTGCTGTTCACGGTTATTCTACCATCTTGTAGTTCCACCAACTGTTTTACAATGGTAAGACCAAGCCCGGTGCCACCATATTTTCGGGTAATGCTTTCATCTGCCTGACTGAAACTTTCAAAAATAGTAGATAGTTTTTCGGAAGGTATTCCTACACCGGTATCGATCACCTCGATGCGTACCCAGCAAATATTTTTTTGTTCTTGTTCAACAGAACACTTTACGTCAATCGTTCCTGAATGCGTAAACTTCACAGCATTGCTGATTAGGTTAATGAGTATTTGATTCAACCGTACGGGATCACCTAACAGAATCTTGTTTAACTTCTCATCGATAGTATAATTTAACGCGATGCGCTTTTCTCTGGTTTGAAAGGTAAAGGTGCTAAGCAGCGAGGGTAAAAAATCTTGTAGATTAAACGCAATTTTTTCAAATCGTAATTTGCCTGACTCAATAGCAGATAAATCAAGTATATCGTTGATGATGACTTTTAGGTTTTCTGCCGAATGGCGTATAGCGTTTAAGTATGTTTCACTTTCTTCAGGACTTGGATTTTGTCCGAGCAGGTTGGCCATACCCGCTATACCGTTAATTGGCGTTCGAATCTCGTGGCTCATATTGGCCAGAAATTGTTCCTTCGCTTTTTGAAGTCGGAATAGTTCAACTTCGTCTTTTTTGCGTTGCTCTATGTTGCGGCAATCTAATATAAACCCATCAAGGTTTTCTTTATGCTTTAAGTTGATGGCATTGAATTCCAGATGTCGATAGGTAAGGTCTTTGCAAAGAAATTGAAATTCAACATTTTCAGAATAGGCACGCTTCTGACTTTCCTTGAAATTGCTTTTCAGTACTTCTAATGATGAGGGAAGAATGTAATCGAAAAAATTTTTACCGATAAGGCTCTTCGCGCGATACCCTAAAGTAGCCAATACAGAAGCATTGTGATATTGAATTTGACCAGAATAATCGACAATGAAAATAATATCGGAACCGTCTTCAACCACGGCTTCATAGAATTTTCCTGTTTTAAGGTATTGCTGAAGTTCCATGCTTCTTTAAATTCCGGCTGCGTCCATCTCTTTTAAATATCGATAAAGCGATGACTTACCGATATCCAGTTTATGCGCCACATCAAGCACATTATTATCATACTTATTAAGGTAATGACGGATGATGCGGTACATAAATTCTTGCATGGTCATTTCCTGATACAGAAACGATTCCATACGCGTAGTGCTGTTAAAACTAATGTCTTTGGCTGTCAGCTCCTGCTCATCGGTCATCACTGCCGCAAGCTCGATGATCGACTTTAACTCGCGTATGTTTCCCGGAAACGGGTATTGTAATAATTTTTGCTGAGCCTCTTCACTGATTTTCAATTTGCGCATCTGATTATCGCTGGCAAACTGATCGAGGAAATATTTGGCAATTAATATAACATCGGTAGAACGCTCTCTCAACGGTGGGAGATGGATCGGTAAACCAAGTAAACGGTAATATAAATCTTCGCGGAAGCGCCCGCCTTTCACTTCTTCAGCAAGATCTTTATGCGTGGCCGCAATAATGCGAACGTCTAGTTTAATAACTTGATTACCTCCAATTCGGGTGACCTCTCGCTCTTGAAGAACGCGCAAAAGTTTTGCCTGAAGGCTGGGATCCATATCGCCAATTTCATCTAGAAAAATAGAGCCGCCTTCTGCTTCTTCAAATTTTCCGATGCGTCTAATAATAGCGCCAGTGAAGGCGCCTTTCTCATGACCGAACAATTCGCTCTCGATAAGTTCGCGTGGAATAGCGGCAATATTAACCGCCACAAAGGGCTTGTTTTTCCTTTTACTGTTGTAGTGTATAGCCTTAGCAACCAGTTCTTTACCAGTACCTGTCTCACCTGAAATACTAACTGATATATTGGTTTGAACAGCCTTCTCTAAAAGTAAGAATGTTCGCTTTATAGCGGGGCTAGTGCCAATAATACTTTTCTCAAATTCGTATTTTTCGGAGATTTGTTTTTTGAGATGATCTATTTCTTTAATGAGTGAAGTTTTGTTTCGGGCATTGTTAATCGAATTAAAAAGCCGGTCTTTCGTTTCATGATCTTTCGATATATAATCGTATGCTCCCAGCTTTAATAATTCTACTGCTGTGTGTATCTTTTCTTGCGCTGAAACAATAATCACGTTAATGTTCGGGTCGTGACTTCGAATTTCGCCAAGCACTTTTTCACCAAGCATATCCGGCAAGGAATAATCGAGGGTGACAACAGCTGGATTTTTATGGAGATTTGCCAAGCATTCTTTACCGGTAGTGAAAAACTCAACATCATAATCAGGGTTTAGACCCAGCACATATTTTAGAAACTTGGTGTAGGCAAGGTCGTCTTCAATTACAAAAATCTTTACAGGGTCTTTTTCGTACATGAGTCTCAAAATTGGAACAAGTAAATATACAGGTGAAATCTGCAAGCGCAAAGAACTTGTAGTTTGTTGTTGGTTGATTGTATGGGCTCGAAAAACTATCAACGAACAACCATCAACGATTATGACCTGATTTAAATCACCATAATAGTTTTAGATACACAAAATTTCTGCACCTTAGTATTTAAGCCCATCTATGTATGATTCCTCAATTTGACAACCTAAATGATCAAGAGATTGAATTGATGCTTAAAGCGCCAATATTGGTCTGTATTCTCATTGCAGGCGCTGACGGAAATATTGATCGTAAAGAGATTAAGCAAGCAATAGCAGTAGCACAGAAAAACGAAAAGGGTAACGATTCTTTATCTGGATATTTTAAGGAGCTATCGCAGGATTTTGAAGATAAGATTAAGGTATTAATACAAAGTTTCCCGTACGAATCAACGCAGCGCTCGCCTCTTGTAATTGAAGAGCTTGCTCAGGTCAATACCTTATGGAATAAAATTGATCCCGTATTCGCAAATGATTTTTATGGTATGATGCTCGGTCTCTCAGAAAAAATTGCTACCTCTTCGGGTGGTCTATGGGGAATGAAAACAGTTGGGGAAGAAGAGGCCAAATACATGAAGTTGCCCATGTTAAAAGATCCATCGCAAAAATAATTTTCATTAACTGTTTAAAATTCTTTAACCCAGAGAAGCAATTTTCATCTTTGCTTCTCTCTTGGTTTCAATTCTATGGCGTCAGAATCCTGGTTTAGTAGTTCAGTTGTTCCGTTTCGGATCGTGTTTTTAATGTGGGCTGTTTTTTACCTTCAATATGTTTTAGGTTGGCCAATGAGTGATTTTGGAATTTATCCGCGCTCATTACAAGGGTTAATCGGAATTTTTACCGCGCCTTTAATCCATGGCAGTGTGCTGCATTTAATTTCGAATACCTTACCCATGCTTTTTCTGGGTTCGATTCTGTACTTCATTTATGGTAAGGTTGCCAGCCAGGTGTTTTTCCGTGCGTACTTCTG
>JBBRFY010000153.1:0-11420 GCA_038241205.1 Cytophagales bacterium | reverse complement strand
TGTCTTTACGCACGCCAGCAAAAATGGCGAGGTTGGCCATCGCTTGTAACTCTTTATCTTGCCCATACGACTGAATAATCGTTTCAAAGTTTTTTCTCTTATCAGCGCGCCCGATGGAAAGAATTAAGGGTTTGCCAGGATTAAATAAAAATCGTTCTATTTCAGAATTTACCTTATACAACGCATGCTCTTGCTCTATCGTCATTTTAAACGATGGCATATCCAACCTATAGAATGGAAAAAATAAATCATTGTTAACTCCGGGAGGAATCACTTCGAATTTGCCAGCACTTTTATTTTCGTATGAATGATATTGTGTTTCTATTTCGTGTTGGGTACTTACAATAATTACATCAGCGCTTTGAAGCATATTTTCTTCAACGGCAATGCGTTTTGCCATGTTGAATTTTTCGTTAATCTTTTCTAACGGCACGCCTTGGTGTAATAAAATATTTTGTTTGCTTCGGCCCAGCGAATGACCAGTAGCGATAAAAGGAATTCCGAAAACTTCGCTGAGCTGATCTGCTATATAATTTCCATCAGCATAATGTCCATGCACTACATCGGGAAAGTCATCTTCTTTTTCAATAAACCGTATGGTCTTGTCAATGAATTCATCGAGATAATCCCACAACGATTCTTTTTGACGATAGGCATTACCACCACATGTCATTCGTACGATGCGCGCTTTATCATTTACAACTTCAATTTCTTTTTCGTATGAAGAAGACACGCGCTTATCTGTTATTCTTCGTGTAAAGAGATCGACCTTGCGCACTTGTGGATGCTGCGAAAGATTCTCTAATAATTCAAGCACATATTTAACTTGGCCACCGGTATCTTTATCACGACCGATTTCTGGATTATGTGAGCGGATAAGACCATGAGGACTGAATAGTTGGATATAATACCCGTTCATAATTTCTATTTTCACAAGGGTTGAATGTTGCAAAGTTAACCAAATCAAAATAACCAAGGTATTTTGTATTTTTAAGCAAATCGAAATAGTGTAATATGTATTCAGGATCAGGATTTAGTGATTGGGAAATTGGCGATATAACCGTAATCATTCATAACAATATTTATCATTTATTTCATCTTATAATTCCAAATCATGATTACATAGCACATGCTACATCAACGGATGGTATTTCGTGGAAGCGTGTAGAGAATGCTTTGTTTGTTGGCAATCCGGGTGAGTGGGATGATGATATGCTATGGACTATGCATGTCTGTGAAGTGAATGGAAAATTTGAAATGTATTACACGGGTTTACAACGTAGGGACAGGGGTATTATCTCTCGAGTGGGTTTAGCAGAATCAGATAATCTAATTGATTGGAAAAAAAATAGAAAAGATATTTTTCCGATCGAACCAAAAGGTATTTACTATGAAGCGTTTAACTCCAATCCAAGAAAGTGGTTGAGCTTTCGCGATCCGTTTCGCTTTAAACATAATGGAGAAGTTTATTTACTCGTTTGCGCGCGCAGCATTACAGGCCCGGTGAGCAGACGTGGATGTGTGGGTGTAGTAAGAATTACAAATGATGTTGTGGAGCGATTACCGCCTTTACTTTCGCCATTGGTATATGATGATATTGAATGCCCTTGTGCGTTCGAGTTGAATGGACGATTTTATTTAATTGGTTCCATTCGCGAAGATATTAAAGTTCGCTATTGGTTTGCTCCCGATTTTTTTGGTGAATATCATTCGTTTCACGCTGATGTGTTATTGCCTCAGGGAAACTATGCCGCACGCACGGAAAAAGATGGTGATCATTTGTTGGTTTTTAATTTCTTCTATGCACACGGAAAAATAGATTCACTTCGGGTGCTACCTCCACCAAAAGAATTGGATACAGATGATAAAGGTAGGTTGGTGTTGAAAAGTTATTATCGGTGGCACCAGATGGCGACAAAAACAATTTTACAAAGTGAAATTGAAAGCGTAAAACATTTGCTCTCTAATCCAACATCATCATCTACTATTGAACAAAATAAATGGTTATGTGAATCTAGAAGTGGCTATGAGATTTTTTGTTTTGAAAAACCTTCTGCTAGTTTTATATGGGAAGGATTGCTAACGGTGGAAGGTATGGGGAAACTCGGACTCGTATCGGATATTGATCAAGAAGGGAACGGATATTTTATTTCATTCGATGTGGCAAATGGTCTTTTGCAAATTCGTGCGTGGGGATTTAATTCACTGAACAATCGGCAAAATTTTATTTTCGATGATTTGCAATCCAGTGTTTTTACAATCAACGGAAAAAAATCATTTCGTTTCAAACTAATTCGCTATGGTCACTATATTGAATTGTCGATTGATGACGTGGTGAAACTTACCTTAATTGACTATACCTACACCGGAAATGGTTTGGGATTGTACACCGCTTCGTCTGCTATCTCATTACAAGAATCAACTTTAAAAGTATTGCCAGATCCGGAAGAAGAATATGCAAGTCAGGAAGACGCAAAGAATTTACCCGATTGAGTTTTTAATTCTTTTTTTGCTAATTGTGTTCTGATTTTGCGCACGCCACAATTTTTCCGGCAAGGCGGCCAAATAAAGTTGCAACACGCGAAGCGTTGGCTTACGAATAGAAAAATAAAAAGGCTCGGACCAATTTACCATAGTGTTCGTTTAGCGAGTACTTCGATCGAAAGACATTTCCCGTTTCGCTGATTTTGAAAAATGGGGAGTATTAGATTAGAGAGTGTAGTAAATGAAGGCAATACCTTTAAAGTTTATTTTAAAGAACCGCAAATGATAGGCTTATCAATCAATATTTTGGTACTCTACAAACAAGATGGCTTTGCTGAGTATTTTAAACTTCGGCCTAACACATTCATTACTTCTAGTTTAATTTCCATCAGTGTTGGGTTTATATCGTATTCCTAAAAGTATCATGGTAACAAAAAGAAGAAGTACAGCGCCCAGTGCAAAATGTAAACTTTGCCACTCGGCTAGAAAACCAATGATGGGTGGCCCAACAAGAAATCCAGAATACCCAACGGTTGTAACCATTGCCAACCCTACACCTGAGGGTAAGCTTTTTACATTGCCTGCGATACTATATGCTATCGGAACAATTGATGACAACCCCAAGCCAACCAGAAAAAATCCAAAGATTGAAGAGTAAGGTTGTGGAAATAAAAGCACGGTTGATAATCCAATAAACGATATAATACCTCCCGTGACAATCATTTTCCGGTCACCTAATTTTACGCGAACGCGATCACCAAAAATTCTTCCTATTGTCATTGCAGCGGCAAAAGCTGAAAGTCCTATTGGCGCGAGTGAACGCGAAGCTTTCGTAACATTTTCCATATAGTTCACACTCCAGTTCGACATCGCACCTTCACCCAACATACAGCAAAAGGTAATGATGCCAATGCCAATCAATGCAGTACTTGGCAATCGGAAGAGCGGCCCGTCATGTTTAATGGATGGATCGGGCTTATCACGAACTAAATGGCGACTTGCCCACGCAACAGCAAGCAATGCAATACCGATTACAATGCTAAAGTGATGAAGTAAATCGAAATGCAATAGGGTAAACAGCGATCCGCTCCACGCGCCTAACATCATGCCGATACTAAACAAAGCGTGGAAGGAAGTCATGATGGGTTTTTTATACAACCGCTCTACCATTACAGCTTGGGCATTCATGGCGACATCCAGCATACCCGTTGCAATACCCATACTAAAATATAATGCAATGAGTGCCGTGATGCCCGGCATGAAAGGAATGAGAGGAACAACAGTACAATAAAGAACCATAGCAAATAGAATAATGCTTCGGCTTCCGTTTTTTATAATAGCCCAACCCGCAAATGGCATAACACCAACAGCGCCAATCGATGAAGCTAAAAAGATGAGACTGATTGTGCCATTGTCGGCATGATACAATTCCTGAATACGCGGCAAGCGTGCACACCAATTGGCATATATAAAACCGTTAATGAAGAATGCGATTTTAATGGCGATGCGATGTAGGAGCACTTGAAGTTCGGTGTTATTGTCTCATTTTATAGAAAGACAAAATACAAATTCTGAAATCAATTATTTAGATCCTTGACTGTAAAAGTTGAAGACGTAGTTCCAATGGCGCCATCTTTTGTGATTCCCTCTACAACAATTTTATACTCACCAGAAATATCACCAGTATAGAATTCTACTTGTTGATGACCATCTGCTTCTGTGATAACGTGTGGGTTCCAAAACAAAAGGTAACGCTGATCAGGCATTCGGCTGTCGCGCTCACGTTTATTCTCATACTTGGGAGTATAAAATTCACGTTGTAACTGAAGGCCTTCATAGTTTAGCGTAACGCTTTTAGGATTCAGTTGAAATCCACTAAGGTCACCGTTGTATGTTGTGAAACTTACAATACCTGAAAAATTCAATGGTCCTAAAAACCATCTCCGTGTTACTACCTCTAATTTTTTTACATTTAGCGGACTAAAATCCATAATCTCATCTTCATCAAATACGGGTACCCCATCAACCAGTAAGAGTGGTGAGTCTCTAAATACACTTTTGTTTATATTATCTAAGAGTATAAAGTGAAATCCGTCTTTATGTTTTCGAACTAATACACCCGGAACATATTCGCGTAACACTTCTTCCATTACTGGGAAACGTGTGTAAGCGTCAAGTAAGTAGGTCTCGTCTGCTTTGTTGTAGAAAGCTGAACTATCAATTGAATTTGATTTTAAATTAGCGAACTCATTTGCAAAATAGATATCCTGCACCTGCATAGCAACACTTCGGTTTAATAGCTGATTTTTGATTTCAGGAGAAAGTTTAAATGATGGAATTCTTTGACTGCTAAACTTATCTGAAAAAGGTGATTTAATGGTGATAGAATAAACACTGTCTTTTTTTGGATTGGTTTGCGCAATAATCTTAGCGCGTCCATAAAAATTTCGCATTTCAAATTGAACCGCTCCATCTTTGTTACTTCTTGATGGATATAAGTTAATAATTTTGCTTGGAGAAGATAGGTAGGTCATTATTCCAGATGCTGTTGTGCCATCTTGTTTTGAAACATTACCTTGAATAATGTGCCCTCTGTACTCCGGAATAAATTCAAAACTTTTTTCCTTTCCGCTTAATATGTCATCCCACACAAATCTTCTCCAGCCATGTGTCAGCAAAAGATTATCAACGGCTTCTTTTGTTTCGGTTGATGATGAAAAATAAAATTCAGGAGATTCAATTGTTCCTTTTAAATCAGAAGTGAGCCAAAAATAATTCACCATGTTTCCGGTGGATGATGGAAGGGAATCAATTTTAAATACAGAAACAGATACATCAGATTTCTTTGGCTCTTGTTTAAACGTTGTGTTTAGATCAATTTTCACAAGTCGCCTAGAATCATATTGAGTTTGATTTGACTTGGCCGTGATTACTAAATTGTTTTCGGGTTGCTTAAAGTACAACCGCTCGCACGCTGGCTTCATTGAAGCATCAAAAACAGTAACATGTGAAATTCCATCGGGTAGGTCTTTTTTATTTATAACGAATTCGGCAGATCCTTGACGTAGGTTTTGGAATTCTGCACGAACAATAATATTCCGTGAATGAACAAAGAGGTAGGCTCCCGGAATAACGGAAGCATCATTTGATATTGCTTTAATTGTTAAACGTATGTTATCCGCTGAACTATCAGAAACATGCATTGTGTATCCACTATTTAATACAATTGGAAGATTGAACTTTTGAATTTTTCCAGCGCGATCGCGAATCATAGCATGATATTGTTTATCGTGATGTGGAATAAAAAAGAAATAACCAATGCCAAAATGCCGGGGGGAAAAGGAAACAATTGTATCATTTTGTTCATCGAGAACAAAACCATTAAAATCTATTCCGTTCCCGGAAGATTCCGTTACACGAAAAGCCACTTTACTTTTTATTCCTGCAACAAGGTTTCCACCTTCAGGAAAGAATTGAGCATCATAGATAGGTGCGCTTGTTTTTGATTCATTTTCTAAACTTTTAAAAGTATTGACAACGCTTATAGACTTGTGGAAGTAAAACTCTGCACTAAAGTTTTTCATAACGTTGGTGTATGCGCGCACCATATAGTTACCGCTGTTTAATGTTGCTGGCAGATAAAGTGAACCCTCGCCTGTTCCATCGTTAATTTCAACTTTGGTTTGCAGTACCGCTACGTTATTGCTGTCAATAAATTCTACATACGCAACTTTGCTTACCGTTGCAGGCTTATGGAGTGTGGCATCAGTAAGGTAAATTTTAAACCATAGTGTTTCTCCTGTTAAATAAGAAGGGCGATCAATATGTAAATAGATTTTTTCTTGCAGAATTTGCTTTCGATGAAGATCGAATTTTTTTGTTAGAGCATCAATATTGCGCTGCTGCGCAGTCGCAATATTCAAAGTGATTGGAATGACACCCGTACTGAATAAAATAGAAAGTAAGATTGAGCGAAAAAATTTCATCATGATTGAATAGAATTATTCCCAGAATGGTGGTTTGGTGGTTACTCCTCCTTGCTGTCTGCAATCAGTACATATTAAATTTGAAAAGGTATACGCATATGGCGTTGGACCTTGTCCGTAAAGGGGGTCAATAATTAAGTCAGAAATAGTTAACTCAGAAAGATTTTCTACAAGGACAGTGTCTTTTGCACAATTACGGTAGGATTTATAGTTTCTAAGGTCCTCTGGTAAATCACTGGCATTTAAAAAAAATCGTTTCTCTTGTGCTGCGCCAACATCAAAGTAGCCGAGAACCGGAGCATTTGGCTTTGAAATGTTATGAATATTGCCTGTTACTCGTCCGGGCTGTGGGTCAAACAAACCTCCCAGGTTTTCTGTTGTCTTTTGTAAATTTAACCAGTAATCATACGCTTCACGAGTAAGCGCTTTCTGTTGTACCAGAATACTGTATTTGATAATTTTTTTCTGAGAATCTTTGGGAATAAAGGTTATCGGAAAATTATAAATTATGTCCTGCATAAGTTTTTCTGACGAACCAATCAGTATTTTTTGAGAGGGCAACGTTCGCCAGCACCTAAAAATCTGTTCTTCGTTTGGAATAGAAGTTACTTCTCCATTCTCATATTTAAGAAAGGTATAGTAAGGAGCCTCATACTGAAACGTTTCTTCAAATGTCCATTGATAATATCGGGTGTTCTTTGTGTCATCATGTGTATTCACAAGAATATCAATTCCTTCGATCGTGCGCGAAGGTGCCCAATTAATGCTATCTATTGGAGGTGTTTGTTTTATCGTTACAAAATCAGATAGGTACTCAGTGTTGTTAGACGTCCTTACATATAGTCTATATTCTTTTGTTGGATTGAGTGTTAAATTAGATTGCGCATAATTACCAGCAGTAGTTTCTATTAGCGTATAAACATTTCCATCATTGTCCTCCAATCTCACACTAGCATTCAATTCTGGTGGAAAAGATTCATTTGACGAAAGAGGGATGGCATGGCTTAGTTTCACTTGAGCGCTTCCGTCTTCAGTATTAACGGAGCCATCAATAACCAGGAAGTTCACTTCCTCATTAATAATGGGGGGTGGATACGATTCAATGCAGCTAGTAACCACTATGGCGCAGAGAAGAATAAGGTAATAGATGCGACAAACTTTCATGTCGGTTAGAATTTAAAATTATACGTAATTGTTGGAATGGCCTGCGCGAAAATGGAGAGCTTGTAGCCTTTTATAATTCCATTCTCTGATGTGAAATATACAGAGTATGCATTTGCTCTTCCTGTTAGATTATAAACGGCCACTGTCCATGAACTGTGGGCAAGTTTTTTGATTTTGTGATTCCCTTCAATATTAATGGAGATGTCGGTTCGGAAATAATCCGGTATCCGAAACTGGTTTCGATCTGAATAATAGATTCGCTCGGTTCCTCCCAGTTCATACTTGGCGATAGGTAATGTTATCGGTCTACCTGTGCTATACACCACATTAAGAGAAAAGTTAAATCTTCTGCTAAATTTATAATTTCCGATAAAGTTGAAAGCATGGGGTTTATCGTAGCTGCTTGGATAGTACACACCATCGTTAATCGTTTCAGTAGGCGATTGCCCTTTGGTTTTTAGAAAGGATCGGGAATAGGTATAGCTTACCCATCCGTTTACTTTGCCTGTTGATTTCTTAACCAGTAATTCTATTCCATAGGCTTTTCCTTTTGAATCTAAAATTTCAGTTTCGAGGTGACGGTTTTTTAATAAGATTGCTCCGTCTTTATAATCAACAGCATGCTGCATGGTTTTGTAGTAGGCCTCAACGGAAGTCTCAATCATATTTCCTCTCATGTTTTTATAGTATCCAATAGAATATTGATTGCCAATTTGTGGCCTTACATAGGTATCACTCAATTTCCAAATGTCAGTGGGAGCAATGGCGGTTGTGTTAGAAAGCATTTGAATGTATTGCCGCATAAGGTTGTAGCTGAATTTTACAGATGAGTTTTGCGACAACGAATATCGTACGGAAAATCGTGGTTCAGCTCCCTGATAATTTGATATCGTTTTACCTTCACCATATTGAATCGTGTCTTGAATCGTTTCTTTCTGACGTGGAACTCCTTCAGCATACGTATACACATCACGAGATCCTAGGCTTTGATAAAATGAATACCGAAGACCAAAGTATAATGATAGATTGGGAGTTACTTCAAAATTTTCTCCTACATAAATGGCGCTTTCGAGGGCTTGTTCATTTTGAATTCTATCTGCAACAACACCCGATGATTCTCCAAAAGGTTGATAGTTGCTAGGGGATATGTCGTAACGAACCAGGCTAGCACCAGTGGTTATGGTATGTTTTGAATTGGGAAAATAATTGAAGTCTGCCTTTGCATTCCATTGACGGATAGAAAAATCCAATGAAGCTGCATCTACGGGATTCGAATCACTCTCAACAGAATATCTGTATCTGCTTATGGTTCCGGTGAGAACACCATAAAGTTTATTGTTAAAAGCGTGCTTCCATTTTAATGACGCATTCTGGTCGCTATAATGATAAATGGTATCACTGTTTAATTTGAACTTATCCTTACTGGTATAGCCAGAAATGTAAAGATTATTATTATCATCTATTTTATGACTAATGCTGGCATTGAGGTCATAAAATGACGCAGTGCTATTTTCTAGTTCCGGAGAGTTAAGTTGTTTAAGAATCCAATCGGAATAAGTTGATCGCGCTCCAATCAGAAACGATGTTCTATCTTTTATAATGGGTCCCTCGAGAGAGAATCGCCCGGTGATTGGACTTATACCTCCAGAGCCCTGAATTTTTTTTAAGTTACCTTCTCGTGAATGAACATCAAGCACAGAAGAAAGTCGTCCACCATATTCGGCAGCGATTCCACTTTTATACAGTTCAACATTTTTCAACACATCAGGATTAAAGGTAGAGAAAAAGCCAAATAGATGGGACGGATTGTAAACAGTGGCATCGTTATAGAGAATTAAATTTTGATTCGTGGCACCACCTCTTACATTCAAACCTACAGTACCTTCGCCAACCGATTGTACACCGGGTAATGTGAGTACCACTTTCATAATATCCGTTTCACCAAGGGCTAACGGAATTTGTTTCATTGTTCGGATGTCAAGCTTCTCCATCCCAATCTGCATGCCGGTTACGCGAGCATCCCGATCAGATTCAACCAACACTTCTTTCAAAGGAGTAATATCTTCTTCTATTTCAATATCCAACTTTCCATTTCCATACAGCATAACATGTCGCTGAGTGCTCTTCATGCCAATGCTTTTTATATTTATTTCATGTCGTCCTCTTGGAAGCGTAAGCGAAAAATATCCGAATTGATCAGTAGCAGCACCAATGGTTGGGTTTTCGACAAATACAGAAGCACCAATGATGGGTTCGCCTGATTTTATATCGCGAACAATTCCTGCCAGCGTAGCATAACCTTGAAGACTATTGGTTCTGGGGCCGATGTTGTAGAGCTTCTCCTCAGCTTGCTTCTTTAATTTTTCCTTGTGTTCAAATTCTGAGTAGTCAAACGAATCGCCATTTGCCGTTGCAATATTATTAGCATCGAAAAAACCAATGGGTAGATCAGCCAATATTGGGCGCTCAAACGTAATGTAGATTGAATTTCCATTGATGGAATAATGAAGGGATGTGCCGATAAACACTTCATCTAGAACCTTAGCAATATTGGTATTTGAAAAATGCGCATTGACTACAAGACTGTCGGTCCAGATGGGATTATAATAGAAGTGATAGTTTGTTTGGGCTTCTACTTTACTCACAAACTGAGCATAGGTATGGGAAGTAAAATCTCCTGATACTACTTGCTTGGTTTGCGCCTCAACTTGCAATACAAATAAAATGGAAACAAATAAGAGGGTTATTTTTTTTTTCATTCCTTGATTAATTTCCATTGTAATACTCAGTCAGTTTAATGAAAACGCCTTCGCGATTTTGACGAATGCGAAGATGATTTTCGTGAATGAATTGATTCAGTTCTCGTTTACGATCGCCTAAAACAGTTAAAATGGATTTCTTGCTTTTAATGGGATAGTATTGTCCGTCTTTATGAAGATAATATTTATTTTTTTCAATAAAATTGCGTTGCACCTCAATACCTGATATTGTTTCCTGAAAGTCCTTGATTCGCTTGGCATACAGCTCAACTCTACCGCTGCAAAGTTGATCATAAAACCCGGTCGATAAATCCTCATGTGCCTTTATCAAAACAAACTGATGCCCGTCTATTGAAAAGGATTGAACCTTATCACGTACCAGTTTAATCATAATGGCGGATGGAGATCGTTCAGTAATTATATTATCCGTATTAATATTGTATAAAAGTGACACATCATCGTACTGTTCATTATCATATCGAATCGAACCGGTTATCCAGTCTTCGCTGATATAGTAGGGATGTTCATCTTTTAAAGCTCGGTAATCTAAATAGTCTCCACCGTTGTAGAGTTGATTCTGTTCCTTCATTGCATTGGCGTAAAAGTTTTTCGTCTTCGCGCTACTTGCCGATACAAATGAAGTATCGCCAGGAAGTATCTGGGCAATTGGGGATGTGTTGAGAAGGAAGATTAGAAGCAGTGCAGAAAAATATTTTGCCACGGTTAGAGTTGTCAGTTTCAGGAAAATTAAATTTAAAACTTCGAACTACCTATACCATAGAAATAATATACCATTTAAAAATCATGCTATCAATTGTTAGGAAACAAAAGAGGCTCCTGATGTTGGAGCCTCTTTGTTAATATGTCTATGATTTTTTTAGATCGTGTATATTGAAACACATCGGCTGTTTATGAATTCTTATTTAGCATATGCAACACTTCTCATCTCTCTGATGACTGTTACCTTAACCTGACCAGGATATTGCATATCACGTTCAATTTTTTGAGAGATATCAAAACTCAATTG
>JBBRFY010000152.1:0-11450 GCA_038241205.1 Cytophagales bacterium | reverse complement strand
GGGGTCAATTAAACTAAATCTATCGAAGTGATCTAATCACTTTCAAAATTCTGTAGAATAGGGTGCGAATACCGTATAGGTACTGCATCAAACAGCGATGAATAAGCCCTCATTTTTGTAATAAGATATTGATATTCAGTATGGTAAATTTCGCAAAAAGCATTTTTAGAAAAAAAGTTAACATAGGGTTAACAATCCACTAAAGTTTTCAGGTTAGATTGCGAGCCGAATTTACCGACTTATGTTCGAACTAGACCTAGCCTTCTCCATCCTCCTTATTATTTGTCTTATAGCTGCCTGTGCATTTGAATTCGTAAACGGATTTCATGATACCGCCAATGCTGTTGCAACTGTTATTTATACGAATTCACTTAAGCCATGGATTGCCGTAATCTGGTCTGGCTTCTGGAATTTCCTTGGCGTGTTTTGGGGCGGAATTGCGGTAGCCGTAGGCATTATAAATCTCTTGCCTGTGGAGACGCTTGTCGATCAAAATATTGCCCATAGTATATCCATGGTTATGGCGCTTCTTATCACCGCCATTTTTTGGAACTTGTTAACTTGGTTCTTTGGTATTCCATGTTCTAGCTCGCACACACTTATTGGTTCAATCTTAGGAGTTGGCCTCGCGTATTCAATGCTACCAGGCTCTACTGGT
The DNA here is from genome assembly GCA_038241205.1 of Cytophagales bacterium. Lineage (GTDB taxonomy): Bacteria > Bacteroidota > Bacteroidia > Cytophagales > Cyclobacteriaceae > Chryseolinea. The sequence continues at coordinate 10,792 of JBBRFY010000152.1, read as the reverse complement.
GTCGCTGTCAATTGGACAAAGGCACAAGAAATAGGTCTAACGTTGTTGGTCTCGCCAATCTTTGGATTTTCAGCTACTATAATACTGATGTATCTCATTCGAACGTTCACAAAAAAAACGGCAACAGGCGAAAGCTTATTTAAAGAACCAAAGAAGAATCAACCACCACCTCTATGGATCAGATCAATATTGGTAATTACCTGTACGTTGGTGAGTTTTTTTCACGGCTCAAACGATGGACAAAAAGGGGTAGGTCTTATCATGCTTATATTAATTGGTGTGGTACCGGCATTTTTTGCTTTGAATGCAAATTTTTCACCCTCACAATTGCCGCAGTCTCTACAAAAAATTGAAACGGTTATTTCCTCCATCGATCCGAATAAGCTATCTGAACCAGATCGCATAAAATTAGCCGAGTCACGCGAGATGAACCAGCGTTTAGAAATGCGTTTTGCATCGTTACAGAATATAAATGACATTCCGAAGCAAGAGCGCTTCCTCGTTCGAAAAGATATTATGGTGATGGATCGTAACTTGAATTCACTTGTAAAAAAAGATGAAGTAAAATTGAGTGAGCAAGAGAAAAACACAATGAAAGACGAACTTAAAAAAGTTCGGAAGCTAACAGACTACTCCCCTACATGGGTGCTTGTGCTCATCTCGGTTTCATTAGGTTTAGGTACTATGATTGGTTGGAAGCGTATCGTTAAAACCGTTGGCGAAAAAATTGGTAAAGAACATCTTACCTATGCTCAAGGTGCCAGCGCAGAAATTGTGGCCTCTATTACCATTGGTCTTTCCAGTAGTTATGGATGGCCCGTAAGTACAACGCACGTGCTATCATCTGGCATTGCGGGAAGCATGGTGGCCAACAAAGGCGTGAAAAATCTTCAGCCCGATACCATTCGAAATATTCTGGCTGCGTGGTTCCTTACCTTGCCCGTTGTAATGATTATGGCCGGCACACTCTTTCTTTTATTCCGCTCCATTTTCTAGAATCGTATTTTTACAACCAACGTCATTTACAAAGTTTAAAAGTCTTTTGGATGTTGTGATCATATTTAAACGAAACGCTTGGCCGTGTTGCCAAGCTCTTTCTACCTTCCTGGCAGAGGCGCTAATTACCACTGTGTTTCATAGGGAATTTGCCTACCAAGCATTATAGACACCAAATTCGATTTTCTGCGCGGAGAGGTTGAAATTCAATCCTACCTTCATCTGTCAAATATGTATACCTTTGAAGTATCTGGAATGTCTATACATTGTCTTAGCAAAATAAAGTCGAATTAGACATTTAGGAAAATTAAATCCTCAATATGAAAAATACAGTATATGTTTTAGCATTTGCAATGTTAACATCCTGCTCGCAAAAAGAAATGAAGACCATCGGAACTATTGAACGCATTGACCCAGCGTTGGATGCCATTATACAAGGCAGCCCACAAGTTGAAGTAATTGCCGAAGGCTTTAAATGGAGTGAAGGTCCGGTTTGGATAAAGGAGCAAAACATGTTGTTGTTCTCTGATGTACCCAATAACATTGTGTATAAATGGACAGCCGAAAAAGGAAAAGAAACATACCTCACTCCTTCTGGATACACTGGCACATTAGAACATTACAGCAATGAACCCGGCTCAAACGGACTTACCTTAAACAGCGATGGTAAGCTGGTGCTTTGCCAGCACGGTGATAGAAGAGTTGTTATGATGGATGCTTCCATCGATTCACCCCAACCAAAATTCATTACCCTTGTCGATAACTATCAAGGAAAAAAATTAAACAGCCCGAATGATGCTGTGTTTAGAAGTAATGGCGATTTGTTTTTTACAGACCCTCCTTATGGATTGCCGAAACAAGAGAACGATTCTTCTCGCGAAACTTCATTTCAAGGTGTCTATAAAGTTTCGAATGGTGTCGCCAGCTTAATAACCGATTCGCTTACACGCCCTAACGGCATTGCTTTTTTAAAGGGAGAAAAAACACTTCTCGTGGCAAACTCCGATCCTGCAAAAGCAATTTGGTATGCATTTGATCTTTTAGAAAATGACTCAGTGGCCAACGCAAGAATTTTTTATGATGCCTCCGAATTTACAAAAACCGAAAAAGGTTTACCTGACGGTTTTAAAGTTGACAAGCACGGAAATGTTTTCGCCAGCGGCCCTGGGGGTATCTGGATTTTTAATAGCGATGGAAAGGTATTGGGCAAGATTAAAATATCAGAACCAACTTCAAACTGTGCGCTAGCAGATGACGACAAAACGCTTTATGCCACTTGCAATATGTATGTGGTGCGTATAAAACTTCGCGATTAGCGTACGGGTGCTACCGCTCAAAGCATTGGTACCTGTTTCAACGCCATGGGAATCTCACTCGTTTGAGTCAGACAAAATGGGGAATTTTTCACAAAATACTTTCAGAGTTTCGCTTCAACACATACCTTTGGCATCTAAACAATACAACTATGTTTCATGAATATATTGGTAGTGGGGCAAACATTTTTATTGCCATTATTGCAGTGCTTATAGGATTTGCCGCTGCATCAGGCTACATCGATTTTAAAAAAGTAAAGAAAGCAGAGAAGAAGGATTAATTCTTCAGTTGTTCCAGTTGTTCGCGATAGGGTACAAAGCAACTTGTGTTTGTTATGTTGTTGTCATTATTTAGATTCCATTAACAGGCAACTTTTAACTGATCGTAATTTCGTGTCTAAGGCTGCACGCTTCAGGCCACATGCTTCACGCATCTTATGCATACAAATAGATTACAGCTTGTATAAGAAGGCTATTCAAAATCGAAATAAACAGTGTTAATTAATGCACGCTTAGAGCATCAGTTCTAATCCTTTACCTTATTAAGCCCCAGTAGATTTAACATCCAATTGGCTAATGGCTTTTCAGGATTTCTATTCTTAAGGTTGAGGTATATTCCAAGCTTTTCAATGATCGGAATCTTATGCGTTTCTACAAATTCAATTAACGTTCCATCCGGATCTTCTATATAGGTAAAATGACCCGCGGCTTTGCCCATGTCAAACGATTGGCTGCTATCAACGGTAAACTCAAATCCCTTTGCTTTACAATTCTCACGAAGGTCTTTCATTCCGTTCACATCAAAACAAAGATGAATGAACCCGAGATCTCCCCACAGTCTATCTTTAAAAATCTTCTTTGGTGTTATACCCTTTACTTCAACCAACTCCAATTCTGTATGGCCTAATAATTTTGAGAACGCGCCAACTCTGGGTTTTTCGTGGCGAAGCAAAACTCTTCTCGCTTCGTGCTCTCCACCGTTCACGCCTTTCAAATCTTGAAAAACAGACTTCACATCATAGACCACTTTGTTATATCCTAAAATACCTTGGTACAAAGCAAGTGCTTTATCAATATCCGATACACCTATAACGCATCCACCAATTCCTCCCATGGTTTTCTTTTCTTGCTTAAACCAACTGAGGCCTTCTACAATTTCAAATAAATTTCCGTAAGGATCATTCAAAAAAAAGTGCAAGCGACCATCGGGCATTTTAGATGGAGCGGTTAGTACAGCAGCACCTTTTGTTTGCAACTCATTATAGGTTTCGGTTACATTTCGTGATTTCATTTTAATAGCAAACAAACCGGTATCGCCTAGTTGGGGAGCATAGGTAGGCGGATTAGGAACGCGGGAAGTGTATTGCCAAATTTCAAATCCACCGCCACCCTGCATGTTCATAGCAAGAATAGCAAACCGTTGCTCGGCATTACCTGCAGTATAAGGTGTCATCAATGAAGCCGTTGCAGCATCTTTGAAGATCGGCACATCCATTCCAAAATGTTTACGATACCACGTCCAGGCTTCTTCTGCATTTTTAACGCCTATTCCAATTTGCTGAATTCCACTAATGATAAATCCCATATTACGTTCGATAGTTGAGCAATTTTTTATACATCATTCGCATTGATTCTGGTGATCGCTTCAGGCGGAACATGATCAGGATAAATACATTGGCGAACTGAACGCGTATCCAACTATTCGTCTCATACTTCCGTGCCGAAACTACAATATCTTTTTGAATGACCTTAAAGCTATATTTTTTTCGCAACCTAATAATAAAATCATAATCCTCCATAATGGAATAATATTCGTCAAAACCATTTAACGCACTAAATACTGTTTGTTTTACAAATAAAGTCTGATCGCCTCCGCGCATCATTAATAGTGTATCAAACTGGTTGAAATATGAATTGAATTTCAGAATTTTCTTTTTTGAATCGAAAATGTAACGATAACATCCAGAATCAAAATTTAACTGAATCGCCTTTTTAATATCTTCCGCAAAGGAAGGTACTAATTGAACATCGGCATGAACAAAATACAGAACTGACCCCGTAGCATTTTTTGCTCCCAAATTCATTTGCGCTGCGCGGCTTTTTAGTGATGAATGTAGTACTACCGCCCCTGCTTGTTGCGCGAGCGTTACAGTTTCGTCATCGCTCCCACCATCAACAACAAAAACGTCATTCACTAAGCCGCGGCTGTTTATATAAACAAACGATACCAGACTCGCAATGGTTGATGCTTCATTAAAGGTTGGAATGATTACGCTAATGGTCATATTACCTACTTATCAACTTGGTTTCATTATTGTATGAATGTGATACTTTCGTGATCATAAGAGTTTACCTTTAAACTACTAATCTAACTAAGGCATGTTAAAGGCTTCATGCTTCGGACCACACGCTCATCGCAGATTGTGTGTATGATCTGAATAGTCAGAACCTTGTAACATGAAGTCATTCAAAATCGAAATTCATAATGCGTAATATCATTGCAAACGGAACGACAATTTTTAAATCAGATCTAACTTTAAAACGATATGAAAGCAAAATCCTTTTTAACCTGCATAGTTTTTTTAGTGTTCTCTTTGTCCATTCAAGCACAAAGCAAAGCGCCATCACATGCCATCTTCGATAAACTCTTAAAGAAAAATGTTACGGAAGATGGAAAGGTAAATTACAACGCCTTTATCAAAGACTCAATAGAATTCAATAATTACCTTAATCTTTTAAGCAAGAATCCGCCAAACGAAAAAACCTGGACGAAGCATGAGCAAATGGCCTATTGGATCAATGCGTATAATGCGTTTACCATTAAGCTCATCTGCAAGTATTATCCCATCAAAAGTATTAAAGACATTGGTAGTAGCATACAAATTCCATTTATAAACACACCGTGGGATATAAAATTTATAACGATCGGAAAAGAGAAAATGGATCTAAATAACATTGAGCACGGAAACTTGAGAAAGAAATTTAACGATCCTCGTGTACACATGGCATTGGTATGCGCAAGCAAGTCATGTCCTATTTTATTGAATGAAGCCTTCACCTCCTCAAAACTAGATGAGCAATTCACCAAACAATCAAAGGCATTTTTGTCGGATCCTTTTCGAAATAAAATTTCTGCTGATAAACCTGAACTTAGCATGATCTTCAAATGGTATGGAATGGATTTTAACAAGGGCGGCAAAAGTGTAACGAGTTTTGTTAATACCTATTCTAATACAAAGATTAAGGCAGATGCTAAAATATCGTATTTGGATTACAACTGGGAGTTGAACGAATAATGTAAACTTTTACAGAAGTTAAAATGCCGTTATTTAAGTTGGAAAAAGAGTTCGTTAATTTTTCCTAAATTCACCTCTCAAACTATTTCGCTATGAAATCAACACAACTCATTTTGTTATTGCTTTGCCTATCAGCAACTTCATTATTCGCATCCGATCCAACACCATTACCTATCGGATCAAAGGCTCCTGATTTTTCTTTACCGGCTACAGATGGCAATACCTATTCACTAAAAGACTTTAGTAAAAATAAAATACTCGCCATTATCTTCACCTGCAATCATTGCCCTACTGCGCAAGCGTATGAAGATCGGATTAAACAATTGGTAAGTGATTACAGTAGCAAAGGCGTAGGCATCATTGCCATTTCACCGAACGATCCGCTTGCCATTCGATTAGATGAATTAGGCTATACTGATTTGAGCGATTCGTTTGCGGATATGAAAATACGAGCAAAGGATAAACAATATAATTTTCCATATCTATATGATGGAGAAACGTCATCTGTGTCAATGCAGTATGGGCCGCAGGCAACGCCCCATGTTTTTATCTTCGATCAACAACGCATACTTCGATATAGTGGTCGCATTGATGACGGTGAAAAACCCGGCACCGCCAAGACGCACGATACCCGAAATGCATTAGACAATATGCTTGCAGGGAAACAAGTTGCAGTAGAGAAAACAAAAACGTTTGGCTGTTCAGTGAAGTGGCCGGGCAAACGTGAGTATGTAGAAAAGGCCTCAGAAGAATGGGCAACCGAAAAGGTATCGATCGCGGATATTAACATTGATCAATTAAATACTCTAATAAAAAATGAAGGTTCCAACTACAAACTCATAAATGTGTGGGCAACATGGTGCGGACCGTGCGTAACGGAATTTCCTGAGTTCATTAATATGAATAGAATGTATCGCAATCGTGAATTTGAATTGGTTACAATTACGCTTGATGATATGGCGCGCAAACAAAACGCACTTAATTTCCTGATTAAAAAACAAGCCTCTTCAAAGAACTATATCTTCAATGGCGATAAGTATGCGTTCATTGAAGGACTAGATAAAAAGTGGGAAGGTTCATTGCCGTATACCTTATTCGTTGCACCAGGCGGAAAAATAATTTATGCGAAGCAAGGGTTGATTGATCCGTTGGAGATGAAAAGAATTATTGCAAATCACTTGGGGAGAATTTACTAGTTGAAAATACATCTTCCCGCAGATTTCGCAGATATAAGTACCCGCAGATTTCGCAGATAAATTGAACTTGAATAAAAAGTTTTTTTAAAACATTATATCAGCTAGAAAAGATAATACATTTTCCCGCAGATTGCGCGGATTAAATACTCGCAGGTTACGCAGATAAAGTCAACTTGAATAAAAAGTGTATTTTAAAATATCTATATCGCTAGAAAAGATAATACATGTTCCCGCAGATTTCACAGATTGAATGCTCGCAGATTACGCAGATAAGTTCTTGGTAACGAAGACATCTTTACACTTTCACAGCCGTCACTTCAATCTCCACTAAATAATCAGGGTCGATTAATGCGCTCACTTCAACCATAGAGGTTACGGGTTTTATAGTTCGAAAAAATTCTCCGTGTGCCTTCCCTACTTCTTCCCAATGTGAAATATCGGTTACAAACACTCGGGTTCGCACCACATCGCTTAAGGCAAATCCAGCTTGATACAATACCTTTTCAATTTTTGTAATGATGAATTGCGTCTGTACATAAAAATTGCCTTTACCAACCACACCATGTTCATCTGTCGCAACTGTTCCTGCTATTTCTAATTGATTACCAACTTGTACTGCTCTGCTATATCCTACAATATCTTCCCACTTTGCTCCCGATGAAAAATTCTTTCGTTCCATAATCTTCTGTTATTTTACAGGCTGCTAATTACTTTAACCATTCGTGTTTCCGTGGCAAACTTAACGCACTTCGAATTAATTCGGTACAATCGCCATCTGATCTTAAAAGATTTTGGTGAAGCTGGCCAATGTAAACTCAAAAACGCAAGCGTATTGGTTGTTGGTGCTGGCGGCTTGGGTTCGCCTGCGTTGCTTTATCTGGCTGCGGCTGGCGTTGGCACTATAGGTATTATTGATTTTGATACGGTTGACATTTCGAACCTCCAACGACAAATAATTTTCACCTCCGATGATGTAGGAAAGAACAAAGCGGAGGCTGCATCACTCCAACTTTCAAAACGCAATCCACTTGTACTTCTCAAAACGTATCCTAAAAAATTAACTTCCTTTAATGCGCTCGATATTATCAAAGAATATGATGTAGTAATTGACGGCACCGATAATTTTCCTAGCCGTTACCTTATTAATGACGCCTGTGTTCTACTAAATAAATCCTTTGTGTATGGTTCGATTCTAACCTATGAAGGACAAATCTCTGTGTTCAATTATCCTGATGGCCACGGAAACTTTAGCGCAAACTATCGTGATCTTTTCCCAGAACCACCCGAACCCGCCAGCGTTCAGAATTGTGAAGAAGCCGGAGTACTCGGTGTATTGCCCGGAATAATAGGCACCATGCAGGCCAATGAGGTAATCAAAATCATAACGGGCATTGGTGAAGTACTATCGCAAAAGCTTTTGTTGTTTGATAGCCTCACTATGCAGCAGAATATCATCCAGTATAGAAGCCAGCAAACGAGGCAACACATAAAATACTTAATTGATTATGACGATTTTTGTGGTGTAAGTCGTCAGAAAAATAAATCTTTGAACTCAAATCAAAAAAATATGAAAGAAGTAACCGTACAAGAATTGCAAAAACTAAAAGAATCAGGAGCCGATTTTCAATTGATCGATGTTCGTGAGCCGCACGAGTTTGATATTTGTGACCTGGGTGGTGAACTTATTCCGCAAGCCGAAATACCTTCTAGCGTTGACAAGATTGACACGAAAAAACAAGTGGTGATTCACTGCAGAAGTGGTGCGCGCAGCGGCAACATGGTGCAATGGCTTGAGAAAAACCACGGCTTCGAAAATCTTTATAATTTGAAAGGAGGAATTCTCGCTTGGGCAAAAGAGATTGATACGACTATGCCTACCTATTAGTATTGAGTCTTGAGTACTGAGTATTGAGTAATTAGTATCCAAGACCTAGTGTCTAATATCTAAAGTCTAATATCTCACGTCTAAAGTCTATTACTCAAATCGTAGTGATTCAATTGGATCTAGTTTGGAGGCTTTGTGTGCGGGATAGTAGCCCGATATTAATCCTACAAAAACGCATACTAATATTCCCATAAACATCCACAACCACGGAACGATAAATTGTTTAATACCTATTAAACTTGCAATTCCGTTCCCGATTAATATTCCAAAAAAGACGCCCAAGATTCCGCCTATCAAACACACCACTATCGCCTCGATAACAAACTGTTGACGGATGCGCAAAGGTGTTGCGCCAAGCGCTTTCCGAACACCTACTTCGCGGGTGCGTTCTGTTACGGAAACCAGCATAATATTCATAAGCGCTATAGAAGCACCAAGCAGCGTTATAAAACCAACTGCGAACCCGCCTATGCTTAAGTAGCCGGTAATTTTTGCAGTACTTTCTGATAGCGTTTCGCTTTTGCTCAGTTCAAAAGAATTTCCCTGCCCTACTCTGTCATGTCGGATAATGCGCATCAACCCGGTGGCTTCGCCCATGGCATAATCGAACTGCTCGAAGTTGGTAACACCAACTGACATTTGATAGTAAAGCTGGCGACCATCAGCCAATTGATTTGCTTTCTTGATCGGAACGAATATTGTATTGTCGTAATTTGTGCCTGCTAATCTACCTTTTTCAGCCAACGTTCCAATTACTTTAAACTGCGTGCCGAGCACCGTAACTTTTGAATTAATAGGATCTTCATTTTTTTCGAAAAGAGCTTTCACAATTTCGGAACCGAGCACAATAACATTCGATGCGTTTTCCATTTCAAGCATCGATAAATTTCTTCCTTGAGTAAAATCCAGACCTTTGATCGCCATATAGTCTGCATTAATTCCTTCTACGGAAACATTCGGATTTGTTTTCTTTGAAAGTCGTTTTACCTCTGCGGCAAAAGATGCTTGCGCGTTGATGCTGATGGTGCTTGGCACATTATATTGTTTAATAAAATCAAGCGCCTCGTTCAGTTGCAAGGGCGGATATGATTTTTCAACTACTCCCTCCCTATTACTTTTTCTATTGTTATACGATTGGATGTCAAAGGTATTTACACCCAATGATGCAAAACTATCCGCTACTGTCATTTCTATTCCATCGATCGCTGTGAAAATTCCCACCAGAGAGGTAATGCCAATGGCCACAATTAAAGCAGTAAGGACAGAGCGAAGCATATTTGCCTGCACTGAACGGAGGCCTTCTTTAAAATTTTCTATCAGATTCATCGGGAACTTTTAATGCGTAATAAACATCTATGAGTTGTTAAAATAGACTAATTGTTACAGTTTATGCCGAAATTATTAATGCTCATTTCATTTTTCGTTGTCTGAGTGCAAATTATGGATTAGGCAGCGTAAATTTGATTCACTAAAGCGGGTTTGATATGAAGCGTAGTTTGGTCTTAGTTCTACTTATTTTATTACTCGGCAAAAATCTATTGGCCAATTCCATTTTCATTCCGATGGATGAAAAGCAAACGAATCACCTAAAAGCCTATGGCATTGCCTATTGGATTTTAAAAAGCGATACCGAAGTTGATTGGCTTTTAAACTACCGAGGTGGAAGTTTTATGTGCGATTATCATCCTGCCATTCAAAATGAATTAGTGATTCGCGGTGTGAGCTTTGAAGTAATTTCTGATGCTCAAACCAATCAAATCATTACGCAAATTGCCAGCCCTGCATTGAACTACGATATTATGAAATTGGAAAAGTATCCACGCATTGCGGTTTACTCACCTAAAACAAAACAACCATGGGACGATGCCGTAACGCTTGTGCTTACCTATGCCGAAATTCCATACGATGTTATTTTTGATGATGATGTATTGAGTGGCACCCTGGCCAAATACGATTGGATACATTTGCACCACGAAGATTTTACCGGTCAATACGGAAAATTTTATGGTCAGTTTAGCAATAGTCCGTGGTACATTGAAGCGCAAAAAGAAGCGGAAGAAACTGCTCGCAGACATGGCTTTCATAAAGTATCAATGCTGAAGTTGG
>JBBRFY010000151.1:0-11614 GCA_038241205.1 Cytophagales bacterium | reverse complement strand
GTATTTCACTTTGCGGTCTTTGGATTAAATCTTTGCGGCTTTGCGTGAAATGCATTTAAGAAATTTTCCCCATTCACCAAAACTTCTATAGAACCCAATCAGCATTTTGAATACTTTTCACGCGAAGGCACAGAGAAAATTCCGCAAAGAACGCAAAGAATTCTCTGAGCGGTGTGATGGGTGTTCATTGTATTTCACTTTGCGGTCTTTGGATTAAACGTTTGCGGCTTTGCGTGAAATGCATTTAAGAAATTTTCCCCATTCACCAAAACTTCTATAGAACCCAATCACCATTTTAAATACCTTTGTGTACCTGAGGGATAAATACCTTCCACTATGCGAACACTTGAAATTATTTTAACACCAGAAGAGGCATTTGACGAAATCAATTTTGAATCTATTCTGTATAAAAAGTTTGGTTTAAAAAAAGATGGAGAACAAATTGTTCAACCTATTAAACGCTCTATTGATGCGCGCTCTCGAAACGTACTTGTTCGACTGCAATGCGAAATCTTTTCGCGAACGGAAAAGAAAATAGGTATTCAATATTCCAAAGACTTACCGAATGTAAAAGACAGTCGCTCCGTAATTATTGTTGGAAGCGGCCCCGCGGGTTTGTTTGCTGCGCTTCGTTTAATTGAATTAGGAATTAAACCAATAGTGCTCGAGCGCGGCAAAGATGTTCAAAGCAGAAGGCGCGATATTGCTGCCATCAACAAAGATCATATTGTAAACACAGAATCGAATTATTGCTTTGGCGAAGGCGGAGCAGGCACATACTCCGATGGGAAATTGTATACCCGATCGAAAAAGCGCGGTGACATCAGAAGAGTGTTAGAAATTTTAGTAGCGCATGGCGCGAGGGAAGAAATTTTGTTCGATGCGCATCCGCACATTGGCACAAATAAGTTACCCAAGCTTATTGCAGAAATCCGACAAAGTATTTTAAATGCCGGAGGCGAAATACATTTCGATACACGGGTAGATGACTTTCTTATAGAAGGAGATCATATACGAGGTGTTGTTACTGCGCAGCGCGACACTATAAAATCAGATGCCGTTATTCTTGCAACAGGACATTCCGCACGCGATATTTTTTACCTTTTGCAGAAGAAGAATATTTTAATTGAAGCCAAGTCATTTGCGCTTGGCCTTCGCGTTGAACACCATCAGACTTTGATTGATCGAATTCAATACCATTGCGCTGCAGATCGTGGTGAATATTTGCCTGCGTCTTCGTATGCACTAGTTCATCAAGCTAATATTAATGGAAAAGATCGTGGTGTTTTTTCATTTTGCATGTGCCCCGGTGGATTCATTGTTCCATCGGCAACAGCCCCGGGTGAAGTCGTGGTGAATGGCATGAGTCCATCGCGAAGAGATTCGAAGTTTGCGAATTCAGGGATTGTAGTGGCGGTAGAAGAAAATGATTTTAAAAATTTTAAACAACATGGTGCGCTAGCTGGATTGTATTTTCAGGAATCAATTGAACGAGCAGCGTGTGAAATAGCAGGAGGAACACAAAGAGCGCCCGCGCAACGATTGCTCGATTTTGTGGAAGGTAAATTTTCAAACACAATCTTAGAAACTTCTTATCAGCCCGGCTTAGCTTCGGTGAGCATGAAAGAAGTGCTACCTTCGTTTATTCACAGTGCACTTCAACAAGGATTCAAAAACTTTGGCGCTAAGATGAAAGGATATCTTAGTAACGATGCGCAAGTAGTTGGCGTTGAAAGTCGCACATCATCACCGGTAAAAATTCCACGTGATAAAGAAACATTACAGCATCCGCAAATAAAACGATTATTCCCCTGTGGCGAAGGAGGCGGCTATGCTGGCGGAATTGTATCTGCAGCCATGGATGGCGAACGCTGCGCAGAAGCGGTGGTAAACGTACTGATGAGAAAATTATAAAGTTATTTGTTGCGTAATTGGCACGTGAGTAACTCACTTAAACACCTACATACTCAAAAACAAAAGCACTTTAAGAATGAATAAAAAAACAGTTATAATTGGAGCAACCACCAACTCCTCGCGGTATGCTTACCTCGCTGCACAAATGCTGACGGAGTATAAGCACGATATTGTTCTTGTCGGAATTAAAACAGGAGCGGTATTTGGAAATGAAATTCTGAACATCAGAGAAAAACCGATTATAGAAAATGTGGACACCGTGACATTGTACATTGGCCCAGACCATCAACCAGAATGGTATAATTATATTTTGAGTTTAAAACCGAATCGCATCATCTTTAATCCGGGAACGGAGAATAATACATTCGAACAACTAGCCGAGGAACAAGGTATTGAAGCACTTGAAGCGTGCACGTTAGTAATGCTTCGAACCGGCCAATTTTAAAGAAGGTATTTGTTGATTGGAATTAGCCAGCAATCGGGTAATCTCCCTAGACAGTGACGACAAAATTGACTAAGTTTCAGGCGACAAAAATTTTAGACTGGGACGCTGAAAAATCATGTGTATATTGAAAGTTCATAATGAAACTAATTCATTCAGGTCGTTTAAAGAAACTACACAAATTCCTGTATATAGTATTCACGAAAAGGGAGAGAAACGAGGAGCTTAAAGTTCATAAGGTTTTCAAGATATCATTAGACATATCTGAAAAAGATTGGGATGACGTTGAAGGGCAAGTACAAGACGCAATTATCTTTTTGAAAAAATATCAAATGGAATTGCAAACGCTCTTTAAAACTCACAAAGTTTCAAACGCATATCTCGACTTTCCCATTTATTCGAGGTTACAGGGAGATATTGCAAACCAAAATGATCAGTTACCTAGTGAGTTAATATTATTAGCTGCTAAATTATCTTTGGGAATTGAAATGGCGATTTATTCTAAAGATGCCTTCAACAGAGATGTGGAAGTCGAATAAGTTAGATGGACAAAAAATCTGATTAAATGTTTGACTTTGAAATTCTTCTCAAAAGAAAATTCTAGACTTTCGAGTATACCACTTTATAATGACTTGATTCAAAAATCTATAGCGGCTGATACAAAAATATCAGAAACAATTTCTCCCTTAAAAATAACCGAAGAGCAAAAAATTAGAACATTTAAAATTTGCAATTAAATATCGTTGATAGCCAATAGATTCCAACCTTTTTAACGAACACCAATCGACTAGCCACGCACAACAATACTAAAGCTGGGGTTTATTATCTTTTTCAATGGCAACAACACTCACTAAAACAATTTTCCACTTTCCTTTTATTTTTTCTAAAACGCGTACTTGCGCTTGAGGCGCGCGCGATGTTTCATCTTTTACATTTTGCGTAAACCGAACATATGCAGCATCACCATACACTTTTACCTCTTGCCAAACTCTTTCAATTTTTGCTTTTGAAGGTTTTGCAGTTTTAAAATAATCAGCAAATCCCGCATCGATCATCTTCCATCCAGAAAAAGAATTTACATCTGTAGTATCAGCATACGACCAGAATGCGTACGATGTATGCGACCATGTATCAGCCCAAGTTTTATAATCAATTTCTACAAAAGCTTTGGTTTCTTTTTCCAATAACGCTTTTACCGCTTCTACATCATTATTTTTTTGAGCTTGCGCGAAAGTTGTTAAAGAAACAGAGAATATAAAAAATGCGAATGCTGTTTTGAAGACTTTCATTGGGCTGAAGTTTTGTTGACACATTGAAATTTAACCAAAAAAAATGTAATTCAATCGTTTTCGAAGCGGTTTTGAAAAGAATATAAGAGCGGAGAATTAAAAACGGCAACATTGAGATGCGTTGACACGATTTGGCTAAAATGAATTAACTTTTCAAAAAAAATGTATCTCGAATTATGGCCAATACTACTAAATCAACTAATACATTTAAGATTAAGACGGATAGTAAGATTAATTTGAAGAAAGTTGAAACGACTCCCGATAAAAAAATTTCAAAAAAAGAAAGCAAGTCTTTATTAAATGAAAGTCGTGAAGAGCTTGCGAAAATTCAAGATGAATTTTATGCGCATAATAAGTACGGTGTACTAATTATTTTTCAGGCGATGGATGCCGCTGGGAAAGATGGCGCTGTTAAACATATTATGTCTGGCTTTAATCCGCTAGGAGTAAAGGTATATAGTTTTAAAGCACCCACATCGCATGAGCTAGATCATGATTATTTTTGGCGACATTATATAGCATTGCCTGCGCGGGGAGAAATTGCCATTCACAATAGATCGCATTACGAAAATGTTTTGGTTACAAAGGTTCATCCCGAATACATATTAGGAGAACGCCTACCCGGCATTGAAACTACAAAAGATATTGACAACGATTTTTGGGAAGACCGATACAAACAAATTGTGCGGTTTGAAAAAAACCTCACGCAAAATGGAACTGTGATTTTAAAGTTTTTTCTTCATCTTTCGAAAGAAGAACAAAAGAAGAGATTTCTAGATCGCATTGACGATCCATCTAAGAATTGGAAATTCTCGGAGGCGGATATGAAAGAGCGTGGCTTTTGGGATGATTACCAACGCGCCTATGAAGAAGCGATTTCAAAAACTTCTACAGATAACGCACCGTGGTATATTATTCCGGCTGATGACAAAGGCTTTGCGCGTCTGGCGATAGCCAATATCATTCTGGAAGAATTTGGTAAACTAAACTTGCAGTATCCTGATTTGAACGAAGCGCAAAAGACGGATCTTCAGAAGGCTCGTGTTCAATTGACGAGTGGAGATGATAAACGCACAAAGGAGAAAGAGCCAAAGGAATCATAATCGGCTAAAGGTTTATGGTTTTCAATCAATTAATATTGTGTTACCATATAACCCGTGTTGCGATACGATGTAAACAATACAGGATTAGAGAAGAGGCAAATTAAACTTTCAAAGAATCTTTCAAGTCTGCGAATGTAACAATTTAAAAAATGAAGATATGATGGCAAGCGTTAACTTTATTCATTTGTTGTTTGTGTGATTGGTTCATCATACTTAATGCTCACACCTTTTGCTTTTAATATTTCAGCTTGAGTATGAATCATTTCTTGGGTGGAGTCATCCCACGGATTGTCATACAGAGAAAGTATTTTCAGATTATTGAATTGAAAAACTTCTATCGGCAGCGTTTGTAAAAAGTTGCCGGCCAAATCCAGCGTTTCAATGTTCGATACGTTTAAAATGGATTCGGGCAATATATTCAAATGATTTTTGTTGATACGCAGCACCGTTAAATTTTTTAACGCTCCGATACTTTCGGGTAAGGTATTGATGCTGTTATGATGAAGGTACAGTTCGCGCAGAGAAATTAATTCACCAATGTTATCAGGAACAGATAGAAGTATATTATTGGCAAGGTAAAGTACTTCGAGATTTTTCCAGTTTGAAATTCTCCTGTCTAATCGTTTTATCTGATTAAAATAAAAGTCAATTTCTTTTAAGGAAGGTAATAGATACAAAGCATCCGGAACGGTGGTGAGGTTGTTCTGATACAGGCCAAGCTGTTCCAGATTTTTAAGTAGGGCAAATCCAACATCGATGGACTCAATTTCATTATAATTTAGATTGACTTTTTTAAGATTCTTGAAATTGCCAATAGTGGAGGGCACAATTTTTATTTTGTTGAACTGAAGTTCGAGGCTTTCAATATTAGTTTTTAAATGGATTGGTAAATCATGAAGCGTGAGGTTGTTCTCTCGAAGTGAAAGCGTGTTGAGTTTTTTGCAATTTTTTATGTTCGGAAATTTATTCAGATTGTTTTTTGCTAGATCTAGCGTGTCAAGCGATTTATAAGAGCTGAATTTTTTTGGAATGTTAGTCGAGCAAATAGTAAATTTTGTAATCGTAGTATTTCGCCCAAGCCTCAGATGTTGCTTTATTGTGTTTGTGTAAACTCTAATATCGGTAAGGCGCGTTAGCGTTTTGAGATTTCGCGGAAGCTTTTTGATTTTGGTGTTAACCAGTTCAAGTGTTAAAAGATTTTTACATTGATAAACCATAGCGGGTATGGCGCTCTTACCGACAACGCTTAAAGTCTTAATGGTATCTATATTATCTGCGTTTAATTCATCGCTTAATGTATAAGAAGGTTTGAAAAGATATCGATAACCAAGAATCCTTGCCCTTATTTCTCTTTGACGTTCAAACAGACTATCAACTTTTTTATTATCCGGCTCAATATCTTCTTTAAACTCATCGTTAATCAGTTGTTGAAGTTTCGAATATGCAACAGAATCGGTTGAGTATTTATAAATGGGAAGCTTCTCTTGGGCGAGAAGAAAAGAGGATAAGCATATGAGTGCAAGTGTCAGCATTGTTCTCGTCATGGCAGATGATTTTTTCAAAACTAAACATTTAGTTGATACCTTTGCCGCGATTTTAAACGAACAAAAAAAAGAATGATTTTCTTTTTAAATTGATCGTCACTCCATGCCTAAAAAGACCTGTAAAAACATTACTTTTGATAGTTATAAACAACGATTATGAGCGAAGAGAATGCAAGGAATGAAGCTAATTATTCAGCCAATAATATTCAGGTTTTAGAAGGTCTGGAAGCCGTTAGAAAAAGACCCGCCATGTACATTGGCGATATAGGGGTAAAAGGTCTCCATCACTTAGTTTACGAGGTAGTTGACAACTCCATTGACGAAGCCCTTGGTGGGTATTGTGATACCATTCATGTTTCTATAAACGAAGATAATTCTATTATAGTAGAAGACAACGGAAGAGGTATTCCAACAGGAATGCACGAAAAAGAAAAACGTTCTGCACTGGAAGTGGTGATGACGGTGCTTCATGCCGGTGGTAAATTCGATAAGAATACCTATAAAGTCTCAGGTGGACTTCACGGGGTAGGGGTTTCTTGTGTGAATGCGCTATCAGAAATGCTGCATGTTACGGTTTATCGCGAAGGAAAAATATTTGAACAGGAATACAGCAAAGGTGCACCAAAGTATTCCGTCCGAACCATTGGCGAATCAGACAAACGCGGTACTACTGTACATTTTAAACCCGATCACGAAATTTTTACACTCGTAACAGAATATAATTACGAGACTATAGCATCTCGCTTGCGCGAACTATCTTTTTTAAATCCACGTATTACTATTCACTTAAAAGATTTGCGTGAGAAGGATGAACAAGGTGAAGCAAAATCTAGCACGTTTTATTCGGAAGGTGGACTTCGCGAGTTTGTTGAGTATTTGGATTCCACACGCGAGAAATTAATTCCTGCTGTTATTTATATCGAGAATGATAAAGGGGAAATACCAGTGCAGGTGGCCATGGGTTACAATACTTCCTATACCGAAAACATGGTTTCGTATGTTAACAACATCAACACACACGAAGGTGGTACACACGTAGCCGGTTTTCGCAGAGCGCTTACACGCACGTTGAAAAGTTACGCTGAAAAATCAGGTTTGCTAGAGAAAGCAAAAGTAGAAATTAGTGGTGACGATTTTCGCGAAGGGTTAACTGCCGTTATTTCCATTAAGGTAGCTGAACCCCAGTTTGAAGGACAAACCAAAACCAAGCTTGGTAATTCTGAAGCAATGGGTGTGGTCGATCAAAGTGTGGGTGAAATGCTTCAGGTATTTTTAGAAGAAAATCCACGCGAGGCAAAAATGATTGTGAGCAAAGTAATTCTTGCAGCCCAAGCGCGTATTGCCGCACGCAAGGCGCGTGAAATGGTGCAACGTAAAAATGTTCTTTCGGGCACGGGGCTTCCGGGTAAACTGGCAGATTGTTCAAGTGCAGACCCAAGCATTTGTGAAATATATTTAGTAGAAGGAGATTCAGCAGGAGGATCGGCCAAGCAAGGAAGAGATCGAAATTTTCAAGCCATTCTTCCATTGCGTGGAAAAATTTTAAACGTTGAGAAAGCGCAAGAGCATCGCATTTACGACAATGAAGAAATCAAGAATATGATTACGGCATTGGGTGTAACCTTCGGAACGCCAGAAGACGAAAAGGCATTGAACATGAATAAACTTCGCTATCACAAAGTCATCATCATGACCGATGCTGATATTGATGGTAGCCACATACGTACACTTATTCTTACTTTCTTTTTTCGCTACATGAAAGATTTGATTGAGAGTGGTTACGTCTATATTGCTTTGCCGCCTTTGTATTTGGTGAAGAAAGGTAGAGAAGAACGTTACTGCTGGACAGAAGAAGAGCGCATGGCGTATGTAAAAGAATTGGGTGGCGGCAAAGATGAATCGGTTGGCATACAACGATACAAAGGTCTTGGAGAAATGAACCCGGAACAATTATGGACAACCACCATGGATCCATCGCAGCGTTCACTGAAGCAAGTGAACATTGAATCAGCCGCGGAAGCAGACCATTTGTTTTCTATGTTGATGGGAGACGAGGTAGCACCACGAAGGGATTTTATTGAAAAGAATGCGAAGTATGCGCGCATTGATGTTTAATTTTTTTTGCTGAGTTACCAACATGGAAGAGTCATTAGCGACAACGGATAAAATCAATCAACAGATTGGAGAAAGTAATTACATAAGCCGTGATTTAAGTTGGCTTGAGTTTAATTATCGTGTACTGGATCAGGCAAATCACACTGATAGAAGTATTTTTGATCGGCTGAAGTTTTTTTCAATCACAGCTTCTAATCTGGATGAGTTTTGTACCATTCGTTTGGGTAGCCTATACAATTACATTGATTACGGCAACGAGCGATTTGATTATAGCGGATTGCGCGAAGAGCCATTCCGGAAGTTGTTATTGACGCAGACGCAAAAATTTTATGCGGATCAAAACGAATGTTATGTTAGCAAATTAAAACCGCTGTTCGAAGAAAATGGTTTTGTGATATCCGATTACAAAATTCTTTCGCTTGAGAATATTCAGAAGGTAGATGCGTATTTTAAAAATACCATTTTCCCAATGTTAACACCCATGGTGTTCGACAGCTATCATACCTTTCCTATCTTAATGTATAATCGTCTGCTCTTTGGAGTAGTAACGATGCAGGAAGTAGAAGGTCAAAACCAACCGCGAGTTTCTTTTATACAAGTACCACAAAATCTTCCACGATTTTATCAGGTTACAGAAGGTGACATCATTCATTTTGTTCCCATTGAAGAAATTATTCGCAATAACATTCAAACACTTTTTCGCAATGTTGAAATTGTAAGCGCGAACTTATTTAGAATAAATCGCAATGGTGATTTTACTTTGGAAGAGAGTGAGGATATTGATTCGAACTTTCTGGAGGATTTAAAGCGTAAAATAAAAACACGCAGATCCGGCCGCGTGGTTCGCATTGAAGTAGAAGAGCATGCAGATCCATGGATGCTTCGTCTTCTTAAAATTCAATGGGACTTAGACGACTATAATATTTTTAGAGTTCCTGACGGAAGTTTGATGGAATTTTCTGGCTTGATGCAGATTATTGGCCACAAAGAATTTAAAGGTAAGCGTGCACAACCGATGGAGCCGGTGAAACCGCTAAACTATCCTGAGCTTGGTACGCGCGATCTTTTTGAAGTATTGAAAGAACGTGATATACTTCTTCATCATCCTTATAATTCAATGGAACCCGTATTGGAATTATTGGAGAAAGCCGCAGATGATCCATATGTACTTTCGATAAAAATTACCATCTATCGTGTGGCGAAAGAATCGCGTGTTACGGCAGCGTTGTTACGTGCTGCTGAAAATGGAAAGCACGTTGCTGTGTTATTCGAAGTGAAAGCGCGTTTTGATGAAGAGAATAATTTACGCGAAGCACAGCGTTTACAAAAAGCAGGATGCTTCGTAATATATGGTGTAAACAGTTTAAAGACGCACACCAAACTTTTATTGATTGTGCGCAAAGAGGAGGAAGATCGAGTGCATCGGTATGTGCACCTTAGCAGTGGAAATTATAATGAAACCACTTCGCGGTTATACGTTGATATTAGTTTACTTACAACCAAAGAAGTATACGCAAATGATGTGTCTGAATTCTTTAATGTAATAACGGGCCACTCACAACCATCAACCTATCGAAACCTCATCACTTCACCGCGCGATATGCGCATACAACTTTGCAATTTAATTAAGAATGAAGCTGAAAATGCAAAACTTGGTTTGCCGAGCGGTATTGTTATTAAATTAAATTCGCTTCAAGATAAAGAGATGATTGATGAATTGTATGCGGCTTCACAAGCGGGCGTTCAAATTAAATTAATCGTAAGGGGTATGTGTTGTATTCGGCCTGGGCGAAAAGGTTTGAGTGAAAACATTCAAGTGATTTCGATAGTGGGTGAATATCTGGAGCATTCCAGAATTTATTCTTTCCACCATGCCGGTAATCCAAAGGTATATATCGGTAGTGCTGATGCAATGGTTCGTAGTTTCGATAGAAGAATTGAATCGTTGTTTTTATTAGATGATGACATTCTGAAAAAACAAGCCATTAACAATCTTTGCTACAACCTGAAAGACAATGTGAACTCGTGGATAATGAACGAGGATGGAACGTATGCTATGAAGGAATTAAATGGTGAGCCACCTTTTAATATTCACAAGGAGTTTTATCGTATTTCGAAAGAAGAGGTAATGACGGTAAACCTGTTTTAGGTTTTAAGTTCAAATTTTTATGGCGAATGCTTTGGAATATATTCTAAGCATTCGCCATTTCCTTTTCTAAAAAACTGATCTCTTCAATTTATTCTAGAAGCTAGACAATGAAAGCCCCACGGTAAACGTGTTGAACTCTGTGCGCACTCCGTTTAACACAGGCCCATTATTTTTTTGGAATAGAGGATTGAGGTTGTAGTATCCGAAGATACTAAAGCTTCCGAAACTCAATCTGCTGGTAAGGCCGTATCGAAATTGTGAAAGATTGAAATCTTGCTTGTCCTTAAACTTTTTGGTTTGGCCGTCTTCACGATATTTTACCTTTTCAAATGAATCGAACAAATATCCTATTCGGCCTCCTAGTGAAATCTTAAAACTTCTGGCAGGATCATCTGGATTTAAGCTATACCGAAATTCAAGCGGAACCTCAACGTAGTTGGTTATCAGTTTTGATTTTTTTAGTTTCGGATACCCCGCGTCAACGCGCGATAGCATTTTAACAGAATCACCGTTTGGATAGTTGTTAAGCACATATCCGTTTTTAAATTTAAAGCGTTCGAAACTAAAACCAATACCGGGCACGAAGCTAAAATGAGATTTTGCAATTCTGAACTCGTACTGATAATAGAGATTAAAAGTGGTGGAGCCTAAAAAATTTGCATCGAAATCTTTTGGTGCTGTTGGCGCAAAATTGAATCCGTATTCTATCACAAATGCTCCCGGAATATCAGGTCGAGCAGATGTTTTTTTAACTGGTTTTTCCTGACTGAAAGCAGGAGATAGTGATGCAATAAAAAGAATGAGTAAACTTATTTTCCTAATCATGCGCTGAGGTTCAATCAATTATTTAATAAAGTCTCAAAATTACCCTTTTTGTTGGCAGGGCAAAGCATTCGTGTTTTGTCGAGTAAATATATTCTCTACATTTGCAGTCCAAAATGCAAAGAATACTGCATTCTTCAATTTTTTGGGCCTGTAGCTTAATTGAATAAAGCATCTGACTACGGATCAGAAGACTCGGGGTTTGAATCCCTGCAGGCTCACAACAAAGGTAGCTA